>DATHPH010000357.1:0-4770 GCA_035484095.1 Cytophagaceae bacterium
AGAATTTGAAGTCGTTTTGTTATTTTTTTCTGCCAACTTCTGTGCTGCTTTTATAGCCCTCTCCCGTTCCGCTGCAATCATATCGGTGATAAGCCTTTCCAGTTTTTTTATCGACTTCTTCCGTTGTTCTAACTCTTCGCGCAACGATTTTTCCCGTTCACTAAGATCTTCCAATACTTTTTTTTGTTCGTTTTTTTCTTCATTCAACGTATAGGTTTCAACGGTTTTGATACCTATAAGTTTATTTTTGTCAGCCAGTTTCCTTTCAAGCTTCTGTTTTTCATATTCCAGTTTGAATTTCTTTTTTTCTATTTTATCAAGGTGCTCTTGACGCATTTGGGCATAATGCTGAAAGTATTTGATTCTCATCGCCATTTGGTTTACTGATTCCGCAGAAAAAATATAGGTTAGTTTACCAAGGCTGGTATTCATCTTTGAAGCGGCACACACCATACCGGAATATTCCTTTTTCAGAGAATCCAAATCATTCTTTAAACCAGTTATCAGACTTTCCAATTCTTGAATCTCTTCTGTCAGAAGGTCTACTTCTTCCGTTACCGATTTAATTAAATTTTCTCTGAAAATAATTTTATTCTTAATAGCACTGAGTTGACCTATAGTAGCTTCCTTGCGCATTCTGGTTTCGAGAAGTATTTTATTAGCTTCTTCGATGCGCTTTATATTTTCCTTTTTTTCCTTTTCCAGAATAGCCCTTGATTTTTTTTGAGCAAATAAGGTTGTTGAAACTAACAGAATCAGCAATAATAACAACTTACTTTTCTTCAAACCTTTTTGGAACATTAAAAGGAAAATTTAATGGTTTTGTAACGATTTCTGCTTTATGATGCTGTATGTCAATAAAAGCACTTTTGGACATACCCTTATTGTCTACAAATTTAGCAACAGTTTTGATATGATTGGCAAACAAAAATGAGTCTAAAGGAGCAAAATCACTGTATTTGAGAGATAAAGAACTGTTGTTATCCACATTTAATATTTCCAGTGTTTCTATTTTCAGGTTTTGCGTCAAAACGTAGTTATCCACTTTAAGATTATTCCCATTTTGGCGGAGTAAATAAAATCCGAGGTCTTCCTGTTTTACTAATTTGTCTTTTTTGTCTATTGGGAAAGTTAAATTTCCTACAATCATAGATTGAAGATTGCTGAACGTCAGATTTGTATTAAATAAATTGTTGATATAAGAAAAACCATAGGTGTATATTTTATTATGAATCCTGTCTAACACAAATACGGAATCTTTTAAAATCAGGCATCGGACAACCTCAATACCTAAACCAGGAGTAATGGAAAGCCAAATAATACTGTCTTTTTTAATCCTGCCATTTATCGTAAAATTTTGTGATTCACTTCCTTCCTCGTATTCAATTTTTGATTTAAAATGAAAATAGACAAAATCGATTTCATTAATTTTAAATTTTCGTAATAAACTAAAATCTGTTGTATCAACTTTTGGAACAGACGATACAGCAATTGGCTTTTTACAGGAAACAGATAGGAATAAAAAAAATAGTCCTATAAACAATAAAAATTTATTCATATAATTTCCCTTCTGCTATTTTTTTTTCTATAAACTCAGATGTTTCGCCTAATTTTTTTGCTTTCTTCCATTGTTCAATAGCATTTTCTTTATCGCCAAGTTGATAAAGTACGTCCCCATAATGCTCGACAATTGTTCCATTATTGCTGTTTAAAATAGCTGTTTCCAGGTATTTTTTTGCACCCTCATAATCTTTCATTACATAGAGTACCCATGCGTATGTATCTAAATATGTAGCCTCCGTAGGATATTTTCGTACAAGTTTCTCTGACATATTTTTTGCTTCTGGCAACTTCTCTTTTCTTAGAGAAAGAAAATAACTATAGTTATTTAAAACATGTTCGTTGTTTTGATCAAATTTTAATACTTCTTCATAAGCAGCGTCTGATTTCAAATAGTCATTTGTATAATGATAGGTATCCCCTAAATGAATATTGAAGTAATTTCTCATTTCCTGATTTGTCCCAGAAAGTTTTTTACCTTCCTCAAAAGAGTCAATTGCTCTTTTATAATCCTTCTTCATTGAATATCCGGAACCATTATAGAGCCACAACGTGGCTTGATTTGGAAATAATTCCAGTGCTTCTTCGGAGTGACGAATAATACTGTCTGTTTGCTGCAATTCAGAATCAAGATTTATTAACTGAAGCCAAAGGTTGTAATTTCCACCGTCTATATTTTTGGATATTATGAATTCTTTCCACGCATCATTCTTTCTGTCATTCATCAAGTATATTTCGCCCATGGCCGAATAAGCGCGAGAATCGCCCGGATGAGCTTTTGTCATGAGTTCACCAAGGCGCAAGGTAGTATTTTTATTATCTTCTGTTTTTGGACTTCTTATGAAATCTTCAATGATTTTTAATTTTGTATTGAGCTCAACTTCCGGGTTATTGAAAACAATTTCCAATTCTACTTTGGCCTTTTCTTTCTGCCCTTTCATTTGGTATATATCGGCAAGTATAAGATGAGAACGAGGGTTCTCAGGATCACTCTTTACTAATTCCTCCAGAAGTTTTATTGCTTCTTCTTCTTTTTTGTTGGTATACAAAAATTCCGCATGCGCTGCTTTGATATCATTGTCATCAGGAAATGCCTTTACAAGGTGTTCACCCTCCTCTATTGCTTTGTCCAGCTTATTTTCCCTTAAATATATTTGTTGTTTCTGTCGGGTAAGTTCTGCTGATTGCCCATAGATATCCTCAATTTTATTATAAATTTTAAGCGCATCAGCATAATTGCGTTGATAGATAAAAAGGTTGGCTAAATCAAAATAATGTTCTTCCGTATTGGGAATTTCAGCCAATATCCTTTTATACACCTTCACGGCTTCGTCTGCATTAAGTTTTTGCTCATACGACTTGGCAAGCAATAATGCATAATATTTATTTTTTTGATCAATTTTGGATGCCTTGCCTGCGTAGGCTATGGCTTTCGTGTCTTCGTTTTTGGCAAGCGCAATTTTCCCCAACATATAATTGACTGCCGCGTTTTCAGGATTCACATGCAATGCCTTGTCGAAATAAGCCTGAGCATCTGCATTGTTTCCAAGAATGTAAAATTTCATCCCTTCTAAATAAAAATGTTCGAAGGCAAGAAATTTTTCTTCTTTTTTCTCCACCCCAGCACCGGACGATTGTTCTGTCAGGTTTTTTCGTGCACAAGAAAAAGAAACGATTAATCCCAGTAAAGCTATCCAACGAAGGTTCTTCAAAATATTCTTATAGTTTTATCACATTGTAATCTCCTACACTCAAATCTAAAGGATTACCTTCTACCGTAGCGAAACTTCCAAGCATAGAATTGTTGATGTTTGCATTTTTAACTACACTTTTTTCCCGAAGGATTGATTTTTTAACGATGGAGTCGGTTATTTTAGTACCATTTCCTACAGATACATGAGGACCTACCACTGAATTGGCGATTTCTACTTCCTCTCCAATATAAACAGGCTGAATCAGCACAGTGTTTGTGAGTTTAGCAGACTTAGAAACCAAATTTTCGTTTTTAATGTATTCCAAATAACGTTCATTGGTTTGAACGGTAGAATCTTTATTGCCGCAATCCAACCATTCTGTAACTCTTCCTGGCTTAAACTTGCTCCCTTTGTTTTTCATATTATCAAGGGCATTGGTGAGTTGATACTCGCCTTTGTCTTTTATATCATGATCAATCAGGTATTGCAATTCATTTTTTAAATAGGCGCCGTCTTTAAAATAATAAATACCAATAATAGCCAAATCGGAAACAAACGTGTCGGGCTTTTCTACAAATTTTGTAATGATTCCCTTCTCATCCAGCGTTACAACGCCAAATGGCTTTGGATCTTCCACCTTTTGTACCCAAATTGTTCCGTCGGGTGTAGTGTCTAAGGTAAAATCTGCTTTGAACAAGGTATCAGCAAAAGCCACTACTAAATTCCCTTCAAGAGATGGGCCGGCACAAAGAATGGCATGTGCAGTACCCAATGGCTTGTCTTGGTAATAAATGGAGCCTTTTGCACCTACAGACGCTGCTATTTTAATAAGTTTTTCTTCTACTTCTTTCCCAAAATCACCAATAATAAATGCTACTTCGTCAACTTTTTGATCACATACTTTAGCAATATCTTCTACAAGTCTTTGTACAATAGGTTTACCGGCAATTGGCACTAAGGGTTTTGGAACAGTAAGTGTGTGGGGACGCATCCTTTTGCCCATCCCAGCCATTGGAACTATAATTCTCATTGTTTTAGATTATTTTGTTAACTGTTAATAAGGTAAAATTTAGGATTGTTTGCAAGAAAGCAATGCAAGTTTAGGTTCATTTTTTTCGTAAAACGGATTAAATTTATTTGATCCCTGTACTTCCGAAACCTCCGGCAGAACGCTCGCTGTTTTCTAATTCTTCTACGGGCATCCATAGGATTTGTTCGTGTCTGGCTATTACCATTTGGGCTACACGTTCACCATCCTGAATGACAAAATCCTGATCTGAAAGATTGACCAGTAAAACTTTTATTTCTCCTCTGTAATCGGCATCTATGGTGCCTGGACTGTTCAGAACTGTAATCCCATTTTTATACGCCAACCCACTTCTTGGTCTGATCTGAGCTTCAAAACCAGTAGGCAATTCGATAAAAAGACCCGTTGGAATCAATATTCTTTGTAATGGTTTTAACACAACGTTTCCGGTCATTTCCGCTCTCAAATCCATACCGGCAGATAAAACTG
>DATHPH010000358.1:0-4268 GCA_035484095.1 Cytophagaceae bacterium
CATGGCTCGGACGATTGTTATTACGAAGAGTGGTTTGAAGATGTGGAAGATGGTTGGATTGCAGCACTCAATTTTCGAGTACATATCCTTCAGGAATGGAAGCGATACAACCTGGATTCCTACATAAATTTCGGTGGTACACTTGAGATTGACAATTGGCGAACGCTGTTGCCAGGTGTATTATTTGAAACGGTCAACAATATCCTTACAAAGCGGTTGACCTGATCAGAATTCATTATTGTTCCAATTTTAAAAGATCAATCTCAATGTTAACAAAAATTAATATTGGCTGGTTTAATCTGTGGAATGTTTCATAAATTTTTTCTTTTAGAATTCTTATAAAGTGTATTTTATTGTTTATAAATAGGTTATTGGCACTTTTTGAGTCATTTTTAATATTATATAATTGTTATTAAAAATAAATAATTTTAAATTTTCATACCTAAACAACCTTACTTGCCTTAATTTTTTTAATCATTATAGTGTCTTCATAGAGGAAAAATACTATCTTAAAATTAAAATTGAGAGAACCCGAGTAATATGGCAGCATTTGAAAAAACATTACAACAAGTTATAGATTCTCAAAAAACAAAAAGTTTTATTGTTCCTGTAGATATCATTCTGAACAATGGCAATATTTTATTAAAAGGATTTCGCATTTTGGAATTCGATGATAGAATGGGAAAAATAAAAGGATTGACAATGCTTGAAGAATATTCTCATACACGTGAAGGAAGGGAACCGGTGTTTTGTCAATTCAGCCTTAACGATATCAAGGATATTCACGAGAGTGAAGTTGTTTACTCCTAAAATCCTTCCTTCTTAAAATGCTTGCAAAGGCGATTAATTTTTTAGTTTCCTTTGACCATTTTTATAAATTTCAAAATATCTTCTTTAAGATTTTTTGTTTCCTTAATCGCTTTTATAAATGCACTTCCTATAATTGCTCCATTTGCATAGGAGGAAGCAAATAAATAACTGGCATTGTCTTTTACATTAAATCCAATCATGGTAGGATTTTTTAAATGATAGGAATTAATTCTTTTAAAATAAGGTTCTGCTCCTGAAATATCTTTTATGTTTCCCGTGGTACTATCGGTGGAAACAATATAGATGAAGCCTTGGGTATGTTCGTCAATCAAACGAATACGACTTTCCGAGGTATGTGGCGTAACTAAAAATACGTTTGAAAGGTTGTTTGCTTCAAACAGTTCTTTGTATTTCTCAATGTACTCATCCAAAGGGAGGTCAGGAAGAATGATGCCATCCACGCCACATTCAGCTGCTTTCTTACAAAATGCTTCCAGCCCATATTGCATCACCGGATTCAGATATCCCATCAATAATACAGGAATATCGGAAACAGTTCTAAGGGTTTCTAATTGACGAAACAATACTTTTAGTGTCATGCCTCCCTCTAAAGCGACAATATTACTTTCCTGGATCGTTGGCCCGTCTGCCAATGGATCAGAATAGGGCATTCCGATTTCTATCAAATCAGCACCTGCTTCTTCCAACGCTTTAATAACCGTCATTGTATCATCAAGCGCAGGGAAGCCTGCTGTAAAGTATATATTCAAAAGGCCTTTCGGTTTTTTTTCAAAAAGTCTGGTAAGTCGGTTTGTTACTTTTAACGAAGTAGTCATGATCTTTTATTTTTAACACAGGTATTTAACGGAGTAGATTTTAAAATCTATTCCGGCATATATTCTGCTTTTTTTGTGATATAAGTTTGTAAGTCTTTGTCGCCCCTTCCTGAAAGGTTAATGACAACATTGTCTTCCGGTTTAAATTTCATATACTCTAAAACAGCAATGGCATGAGCCGATTCAAGGGCAGGGATAATTCCTTCGGTTCTGCTTAACATAACGGCTGCGAGAAAAGCTTCTTTGTCCGTAATAGAATAAAATTTTCCCCTTCCAGACTCAAACAAATGGGCGTGAACAGGTCCAATTCCAGGATAATCAAGGCCTGCCGAAATAGAATACGGTTCTATAATCTGACCGTCTTCTGTTTGCATCAATAAGGTTTTACTGCCATGAATAATACCGGGTTTCCCCAATACGGTAGTAGCCGCTGAATGTCCGGAGTGAATACCGAGACCGGCTGCCTCTACTGCAATGAGATGGACCCTTTCATTTTCCAGAAAATGGTAAAAAGCTCCTGCAGCATTGCTCCCTCCACCAACGCAGGCGATCACATAATCTGGATCTTCTTTTCCTGTTTTTTCTTTGAGCTGTTTTTTTATTTCTTCGCTGATGACCGATTGAAAACGTGCCACCATATCCGGATAAGGGTGTGGACCCACCACTGAACCTATAATATAGTGCGTGTCTACGGGATTGTTAATCCAATCACGAATAGCTTCATTGGTAGCATCTTTCAACGTTCTGCTTCCTGACTTTGCAGGTCGCACTTCTGCGCCTAGCATCTTCATACGTTCTACGTTCGGTCGCTGCCTTTCAATATCCACTTCGCCCATATAGACTACACATTGATAGCCCATCAACGCACAGGCAGTCGCAGTAGCCACACCGTGCTGACCGGCACCGGTTTCTGCAATAATTCTTTTCTTCCCTAATCTTTTGGCCACTAATATCTGACCAATGGTGTTGTTAATTTTGTGTGCTCCGGTATGACATAAGTCTTCTCGTTTCAAATAAATAGAAGTTCCGTATCTTTCGGAAAGACGCTTCGCCAAATAAAGTGGTGTAGGTCTACCTACATAATCTTTCAGCAAGGATTTAAATTCTTGCTGAAAAGACGCTTCGTTTATAATTTCCAGGTATCGTTGGCAAAGTTCCTCCACATTTGGATACAACATTTCCGGAATGTACGCCCCTCCATAATTTCCGTAAAAGCCTTTTTCGTTAACTGCGTATTTCATTTTTTATATGATCAATAAATAATTTCACTTTTTTAATGTCTTTTGTGGCAGGTGCCAATTCAAATTTACTGTTTATATCCAACGCATGAATATTTAGAAAGCCTAACCTGTTCATTTCTTCTATACTTTTAAGATCAACTCCGCCACTTAGAAATAAAGGAATTTCATTGTCGTATCGTTTTAAAATATTCCAGTTGAATTTAATTCCTGTTCCACCGTAATCCTTGCTTTTTGTATCAAAGAGAAAGTAGTCGGAATATTGTTTATAAGATTCCGTAGTAGCAAAATCAAATGCTTCATCTACTTGAAATACTTTAATAATTGTATTTCCATTTTGTTTCAACTCTTTGCATTGTGCCACACTCTCTTCCCCATGTAATTGGAGGAGATCCAGGTTGTATTTTTTTACTTGTTCATGAATAAAATCATTGGAATGATTTACAAATACACCCACTTTTTTTATTGAATCATCAAGATTCTTTAATACGGTCGGATCCAATTCATCCCCTACAAATCTTTTTGATTTTTCGTAAAATATAAAACCAAGGTAATCGGGCTTATACTGAGCCAATTCCTGGATATTTTCCGAATATTTCATTCCACATACTTTTATTTTCATTTCCGAAAGAGGGTACTTCATTTTTTATTTCTGGAATTTTCCGCACATGAGGCATTTCATTATTTCACTTTACCCATTTTTAACTTCTCAACAAACAGTTTCATTGATGCACCTGGATTGCTGGTCTTCATAAAATTTTCACCAATAAGAAACCCCTTATATCCATATTCTTTTAAATCCAAAATCGTTTCAAACGAATCAATTCCGCTTTCCGAAATTTTAAGGAACCGGTCAGGAATTTTTGAGGCAAGCTCTTTCGACAGTGACACCTGAACGCTGAAATCCTTCAGATTACGATTGTTTACCCCTATACAATCTATAGAATCAAAACAATTCGGTTTTAGTTCCGCTTCGCTGTGCACTTCCAATAAAACTTCCATCCCCAACGATTTTGCGAAATCTGCCAAACGATTAATTTCTTCGGGTGTCAGGCATGCAGCAATCAGCAATATAATGTTTGCGCCAATAGAACGAGCTTCTATTATTTGAAATTCATCTACAATAAAATCTTTACGAAGAATAGGCAAATCAATTACTGCTCTTGCCTTTATCAAATCTTCGTCACTTCCACCAAAAGAAGGATTGTCTGTCAATACTGAAACAGCAGAAGCGCCGGCAGAAGCATACCCTTTCACAATTTCTTCTACGGTGAGTTGATCATTTATAATTCCTTTAGAAGGAGATTTCCTTTTATGCTCTGCTATGATGCCAGATTTGGTTTCGTCCAGCAAGAATTTTTTCAACGAAATCGTTGGTGTAGAA
>DATHPH010000359.1:0-8019 GCA_035484095.1 Cytophagaceae bacterium
TAACTATGAAACAATCAATATTGTACAAACGGATATTTTCGGAAATACTATTTCCGGTCAGGTGTTTTATTTGGAATTTCCTCCCGTTGATAAGTTAGGCGTAAGGTTCATAAATTCCTCTCCAATCTACAACCCGGTTCCAGCACAATATTTATGTCAAGGCAACTTAACAAATCTCGATTTTTCTGCTCAGGATCCTGACGGTGATTCATTGGTATACACGATGGTGACACCTTTGCGCGGTGATACCTATCTTTCTGCCAACTCTTATTCAACGGCTAATACTTCCGATCCTACGTATCCTTCACCCGGTCCTTATGCGTTGATTGGTTGGCAGCCAGGATATTCCGCTACAAACGCTATACCAGGAAAACCAAGCTTGAAAATAAATAGCAAAACAGGTATTCTTACCGTAAATCCAAGTAATACAGGATTGTATGCCTTCGCTGTAGCATGCGATGAATACAGAGGTGGTGTTAAAATTGGTCAAGTAAGGCGGGACTTTCAATTTTTGGTACTTTCATGCCCTATCACTTACAAACCTAGTGTAGGAATAAATTCAGCCAACAACGGAAATAGTAATTCTGGCAATACCAATTGGGGTAATTTTATTCCTGATACGTTGATTGTAAACCTCAACCGAGATACATGTTATACAATTTTCGTGACCGATTCATCCGCCAGCTATTATAATAGTACTGCCGGGATAAATATATTTTATGGCTCTACAAATTTACCTACTACTTCTTTCGCATTTTCACCTAGTCTGGTCACCGTAACTCCAGCAATGGATACGGCTACTATGAAAATGTGCTTTTCTCCCTGCGATAAAATTTTAATTTTGAAAGATTCGATTTATTATCTTGATATAATTGTACAAACTACTGTTTGTCCTAAAAAAAGCGATACACTGAGAACATACGTACACGTAGTGGTGGAAACAAATAACAAACCACCAACCATTAGAACTTCTCTTTTCCCAATGACTACCCTGCAAACCTATCCGGATACTCTGACAAAATTTTATGTTTATGGATTCGATCCCGATTCATTTGACATTACTACAATCACAGCTACTCCCAATAAATTTAGCTTTACGGATTATAGGATGCAATTTACTTCTGTATACCAAGGCGTTGATAGCCTTGCTTATTTATTTGAATGGATTCCAAATTGTAGTGACCTAAAAAAACAGGTTAGTTATAAAATAAATTTTAATGTCACAGATAAAAGTTGCATTTATACCCATACGGTTAATACCGGAGTTATACTTAACCTTCGGGATGCTCAAACAGAATTGCCCGATATTCACCCCCCCAATTTAATTACACCAAATGGAGATAATTTAAACGATTGCTTCTACATCCCGAATATGCCTCCCGATAACTGCACCTATATATTCAAGTCTGTAGAAATATACAGCCGCTGGGGAGAAAAAGTTTTTCACTCTTCCTCCAGAAACTTTCAATGGTGTCCATCGGATTATTTCTCCGATGGAATTTATTATTTCGGTATTGATTTAACCGCTAAATACATTAAGGGTTGGCTTCAGATTACCAGATAACAGAGGTTTTATTAAATATTACTAAACCAAAAGCGAAGTAACAAAAGTACATTTTGCTTGTTACTTCGCTTTCAATATTTTCAATTCTACCCTTCTGTTCTGCTGCCGGTCATCGTCTGAAGTTCCTTTTGAAACAGGAGAATTTTTACCGTACCCTTTAGGTTTAAGCCGGGATGTACTAATTCCATTAGAAGCCAAGTAATTTACAACTTCTTGTGCTCTTCTTTGCGAAAGTTTTAAATTATACTCCTCATTCCCCACATCATCCGTATGCGCAGAAATCTCTATAATGGCTCCGGGATTCTGTTTCATAAAACCTACCAAACGATTCATCTCATCTTTAGAACTTTCCAAAGGCGTTGATTCATCTGTAGCAAAATAGATATTTTTTAATATCAAACTGGCTCCCTCTTTTATTGGAAGCAAATTAATTTCAAAAGTAGGAATACTATCCCCTTTAACTTGTTCGGAAGTAGGTACCAAAATCTGACTACCCGTAAAAACATAGCCGATTTTATTGATTTCAACATTATAAATATTCCCCTCCTTCAGTTTCGTTCCATAACGTCCATCCCGACCTGATTCTTCATCCAGTGTAACTTCTTCTCTGGAATCAAGGTTCGTTAATTTCACTTTTGCCTTTATGCCCTTTCTTGTTTCATCATCGTTTACCTGAATGGCAACCTCTCTGCTCTGAGGAGTCAATGAAATATTTCTTACTATTTCCTCGTATTCTTTTACCTCTGTCAAGTTCATATTCTCGTAATGAATTCCGAATTTGGGAGAGGAAAAAATAAGATCATAGTTTTTTCCTTCATTCAACACCAGGGTATATTTTCCGGAGGAACTGTTGGAAGAATACGTTCCAATATCTTCTCCTGTTTCTTTTGCAGTTACCCGTATTTTTACCTCCACAGGTTTGCCTGTAATCGAATCCGTCACAATCCCTGTTATGAGTAATACTTTGGCTGACTCTTTCTTCCCGATATTCGCATAGTAAATATCTTTATTACCGTATCCGCCTTCTTTAATCGTGGAAAAATAGATTCGTTTGGCATTTGTAGATATTACAAAGTGCAAATCATCGTGTGCTGTACTAATAGGATACCCAAAATTTTCCGGTTTTCCCCAAGCCTTTTTATCTTCATCGTATTTTGAGACAAAAATATCAAACCCACCCATTGTATTATGACCTTTAGAACTAAAGTAAAGTGTTTTTCCATCAGGATGAATAAACGGACAATCTTCATCAAACTCTGTATTAATTGTCTCTCCTATATTTACAGGTTTATCCCAGTTTCCATCCGAAAGTTTTTTACTATAGTATATATCCGTGCCGCCAAATCCTCCCGGTTTATCGCTTGCAAAAAAAAGAACTTTCCCATCTTCTGTAATTGTAGCACTAGGCTCCCATCCACTAGAATTAATCTTGTCGGACAATCGCTCTGCACGTGCCCACACTTTTCCTTCGAGTTTGGAAGTATATAAATCGCCGGATGAATTTGAGTTTTCCTGATCAAAACGATATACAAACAACGTTTGTCCATCCGGACTCAATGCAATACTGGCATCATGGTTGGCTGAATTTATATTAGTACTCATTTGAAGCGGCTCCGACCATTTACCGTCTTTTTTGTTTGATATATATACATCCTCGTAGTAAAGGCCATCAATATCGTCAATCCTCCCTCCCATGGTATTGGGTCGGTTGGAAGTGAAAATAATTTCTGTTTCATCCGCTGAAATCACCGGACCGTATTCAGGATACTCTGTATTTATTTCCGGACCAAGATTGACAATTTCAATTTCCAATGGTTTTGCCATCAGTTCTTTTCCATTCTTGCACATCTGAATATCTCTCTCCACTTCTTCTACCAATTGTTGGTTTGACTTGCTCTTACTTCCTTTAAATTCATTTTGATACAATGTATAATATTTAATAGCTTCGTCAAGTTTATGAGATAAGTGATAGGCTCTTCCTAAATAATAATTTAAAGCGGCAGGATGTTTCGTAGAAGCGGTAATACATTTTTCTAAATTTTTCAAGGCCTTTACATTATCATCCATCGCAATGTAACAAACCCCTATAGAATAAAGGTAGTTTTCTGTATTGGGATGAATACTATCCAGTTTTAATAAAATTGGAAGGGCTACATGAAAATTATTGGCAATGAAATTAGTCTCTGCTTCTTTTTCCATTTCTATTATCTGCATTTTGGATTGTGCAAAAGATAAGAGGGTGGAATGTAAAAAGATAAAAAGTATTAGTATACCTGATTTTGTGGGTAAAAAATTTAATAGCATACGGGTATGTTTGATTAGTGAAATTTAATTATCTTAAAAGGTATGAAAAAAATTATAAAATTCAAACAAAAAGTAATACTACTAATATAGTCTTTTAAATCTCATCATGACTTTAAAATAATGAAACTAAAGCTTCGAATATTCGTTTCAATCTGTTTTAATGAAAAAATAAATACGCTATTAAAATCGCAGCTGCCACCCCTACAAAGTCTGCAATAAGACAAGTAGTGAGTGCATAGCGTGAGTTCTTTACTCCAACATATCCAAAGTAGACTGTCAAAATATAAAAGGTAGTATCTGCAGCACCTTGAAATACGGAAGATAATCTGGCAGGAAAAGAGTCAACACCATAGTTATTAATTGTCGCAATCATCATGGCCCTGGATCCGCTTCCGCTCAAAGGTTTCATTAACGCTGTTGGCAGTGCCGGAATAAAATCTGCATTCCAACCAAAAGTCAATAAGAGTGATTCAAGTCCTTTCATTAAAATATTCATGGCACCACAATTGATAAACATGGTAACCGCTACCAGGATTCCTACGACGTAAGGTATAATTTTAATGGAGGTTTCAAAACCTTCTTTTGCCCCTTCAATAAAAGTATCGTATACATTTATTTTTTTTGCCATTCCATAGAGGATAAATAGGACAATCACAGAAAAAAGAATAATGGAGGAAATGTTGGAAGACCATACATTGATTTTATTTTGATCCATGGAAGAAGTATAGTCTACCATAAACTTTGCACCGATCACTAATGCGATGGTCAATGGAATTATATAGAGCCCTACCTTTAGTTTCTGGTATACTGATACGGCTGCCAATCCTGCAAGAGTAGAACAAAAAGTCGCTAGGAGGATTGGTATAAAAACATCCGCAGGGTTGGCAGCCCCTGAGGAGGCTCTAACGGCCATGATGCTCACCGGAACAATTGTAAGCCCTGAAGCATTCAACGTTAGAAACATAATTTGAGCATTGGAAGCTTTTTCCTTATCCGGATTTAATTCTTGTAAATCTTTCATGGCTTTTAAGCCTAATGGAGTGGCGGCATTGTCAAGCCCTAACATATTGGCGGAAAAATTCATCATGATATGCCCTGCCACCGGATGATTTTTAGGTATGTCCGGAAATATTCTGCTAAACAAAGGAGCAATTAATTTTGCAAGCAATTGAATCATACCGGATTTTTCCGATATTCTGGCAAGTCCAAGCCAAAGGGTCAATGCTCCTATTAGTCCAAGTGCCAGTTTTACAGCACTTCCAGTCGATTCAAAGGTTCCATTGATAATAGCAGGAAACACTTCTACATCGCCCAACACGATTAGTTTAAAAAGTGCTACAACAAATGAAACAACAAAAAGAATAATCCAAATATAATTCAAAACCATATAAGCAAAAATAACATAGATTGTCGAAGAACAATCATGATTGTTCTTATTTTTTTAATGTAGAAAATCAACTATAAAAGATTGAACCTCTCAGAGGCTGATAACACACCGGATAATGCTAACCTGAGAGAACACGAAATAGATTCTATAAATTCATAATTATTTTAAAACACAAAGGAAATACTGTAAAATTTAAATGTATTTTTGATTATGAAAGTCTTCCTATACTTCTTCAGTTTATTTATAATCCCATCCGTTTCCTTTTCTCAGAAAAATTTTACCGTCGCATTTTACAATGTAGAAAATCTCATGGATACGCTGGATAATCCTCATACCTACGACAATGATTTTTTACCCAATGGAAAATACAAATGGGATTCCCAAAAGTATGCCGCTAAAATAACCGCTGTCGCTACAGTTATCTCAAAAATTGGAGATTCGGACGGCCCTGAATTAATAGGTTTAGCAGAAGTAGAAACTAAAAAAGAATTGTTAAATCTGGTTGCTTCCAAAGAACTAAAATCAAGCCATTATTCTATCGTACACTATGACTCTCCTGACCAAAGGGGGATTGACGTTGCGTTGTTGTACAAAAGCAATTGTTTTAAGGTAATTTCCTCCAGGATATATTCAGCCTCTTTTCTTACCATAAAATCACATACCCGGGATGTCCTTTTGGTAAAAGGCATTATGGAAAAAGACACCCTATTTGTTTTAGTGAACCATTGGCCCTCGCGAAGAAAAGGAAAAGAACAATCTGAAAATAAAAGAATAGCTGTTGCTATTATGGTAAGAGAAATAACCGATTCTATCTTGCAGGTTTCTGTCAACGCAAAAATTATGGTCATGGGCGATTTCAACGATGATCCATCCGACAACAGCCTCTTCATTGAGCTGAATGCCAAACCAGAATTGTCTACGTTAAAAAACGGAGAATTTTACAACCCCTTTTATTTATTGAACAAACAGGGACATGGGACACTCCTATACAATCAAAAATGGTACATGTTTGACCAAATTCTATTAAGCAAAAATTTCTTTGAAAAAAAAACTTTTTACCCGTTTAAAGAAGCGATGGTATATGATCCAGACTGGCTTTATTATAAGAAAGAAAAACAAAAAGGACCTTATCGAACTTTTATGGGTAAAAACTACACAGGAGGTTACAGCGATCATTTTCCTGTTTGTATTGTCTTTCGTAAGTGAGGGATTGTAACTCCGCCGTGTGTTTTTTCCCGAAGTAGTTTGAGGATTATCTTATTTACCTTCCGAACTATGAACGAAGTCATAAGATCCATTATCCCAGAATCGTTTACGTGAAATCCATTGGTGAAATTGGCTTACTCTATACGAACATCCTTTGAATATTGGTCGCTTATGGTCGAAGTATTTTTTTTAAACGGGTTAAATACGCTTGTTCGTAATTTCGCTTTATGGAAGTTGATAAGTGGGAATGCGCTATCATTTGTTTTACCTCCTCCTCCTTTGACGTCATCTGTAGCAATAATTTTTCAATTCTGGTCAACGGTATTTCTGCCATTTCCCCTAGAATATAAAACTGTTCTTTAATTTTTCCTTTCGCTATATCTTTGGGAAGCAAAGCATCTTTTAAGGCAAAATCTTTGTCTTCAATGTGGATTCTACTGTTAAGCAAATCATAAGCCGGACTTAAGCGAAAATCACCTAAGGAGGTTTCCAGTAAGGAAAAATTTTTAAAATGTGCATCTCCGTTTGATAGCAGGTAGTTAAACAGAATAACTTTAAATAACTTCGGTGCTTCTACGTGATATGCCGGAACATACTTCTTCATGAGTGTAAACAACTCGAAATAATTTCCTAAGTATTTATAATTTTCTCCATGGGTCTGTGGAGTACGACCCGCAAGGGAGGCAAAATCTTCTTGCGCCCATTTGGTGCCGTCTTCCTTTACATCAAATCGTTTGGTGATGTAGGCAGGAGTTCCATTTCTAAAAAAAATCAGCGCATTTTCTGCCGTTTCTATACCAAACACTTGTCTGGCCAGTTGCATGGTTAAATGTTCGTTGGCGGGCATTTGATCAGGGTTCTTTCCTGAACCTGGAATCGGTTTCAAGATATACTGCCCTTGTTCTCCTTCGTTTATTAACCGCAATTTATTTTTCTCCAACAAAACAGAAAATTTTTCTTGCACTCCAGAAATAGACATACGCTTACGGTTTTCATCAAAGAGTTCGTCTGTTAAATCGTTGGTAGAAGGCGAATCATAAGGCAAATAGGGACTCACCTTTTTTTTATTGAACACACGGTTTAATGCTGTTGAACTGTAAGTAGCATACCCTTCTTTGAGTGTACCCGGGCAATATTTAAATTCAGGCTTATTCAACTGTTTCTATTTTTTCTATGCGTACGGCCCCAATGGTATCGTATTTTGCTGTTGCCATTAGAATACTAAAATGATCGTTTGTGTCTATCCTCAATTGAAAGCAGACCGTTTGTTTGTTGGTGCCTTCTGGTAAGAGGTTATAAAAAAAAGGGAATAAATGTGGTGCGAGATAAGGCTTGTCTGTTACAGGAAGCGTTAAACTCACCGCAGGTTTTGCCGACTTCACCCATTGTGCATCGTACTGAAACGCAAAAGAGCCATCATCCTGTTGCGTGAGAATTCCTGCACATTCGTTTTTGAAAATTACCTTAGCCTTTCTCATTTAGAAGTATTCATCTGTTTCACTTGAAGCTGTATTTCCAGGCCCAGCGCCTCCGCCAACTTGCTTATGGTTTCCAAGGT
>DATHPH010000360.1:0-6635 GCA_035484095.1 Cytophagaceae bacterium
ATGTTTTGATTATAATTCAAGGAATTGTTTAGGGCCGCATTACTGGAAGCTACAAAAGCTCCTTCCGATCCATTTGCGGTGTAGTATTGATAGTCACTGATTACTTTACGTGTTATATTTTTGGCTCCTATTTCAACTAGATGTCCTTTCCATAGCGGTCTTTGATAATCGGCTTGTATTGTTATTTCCTGGTTAAAACTTTTATTTTGATTTTTTATTCTGCTGGATATCGTTGACAGATCAATGCTGTCTAGAATGCTGTTATTAAAATCACTGGTGAGGTTTGTCCTACTATATAATCCGAGAAGGCTAAATTCGTGTTGCGGTTTTTTAAAGGTATGAATGTAATTTAAATTCATATCCAGTGTTCCGGATAGTGAGACAGCATCTGTATTTCGTGTATTACTACTTTGCAAAGTATCATCTACATAATTTTGTGTAAACAAATGTGTTTGGTAAGCATTTCCATCCCGCAAGGAATATTTAACCGAAGAGGTTAAAGAATTACTTTTCGTAATATCATAATCCCATCCCAAAGAATAATTGCCAAACAAACGTTCATTCAACGTATATGCTTTTTGCACATTAAGCACTTCTACACCACTGGTATTAATGGTTTGTTGTTTATTCAAATAAGCACCTGTAACATTATAACCAGCCCGTCCATTTCCTCCCAGGGTAAATCCCATTTTCCCTTTGCGATAACTTCCATTCACCCCTAAACTTGAGCCTCGTATACCGGTACTCGCATCAACACCAAGATTAAAGCCTTGTAACGTATTTTTTTTTGTAATGATGTTAATAATGCCTGAAGAACCTTCTGCGTCATAACGTGCAGAAGGTGATGTAATTACTTCTACTGATTTGATCTGGTCGGAAGGGATTTGTTTTAGCGCGTCTGCCACGCTTCCTGCACTTATCGTAGAAGGTTTATTATTGATGAGTACTTTGATATTTTGACTACCGCGCAAAGAAACATTCCCATCCATATCAACAGCCAGCATGGGCACTTTTCGCAATACATCGGAAGCATCTCCACCTTTATTGTTTTCATCTGCTTCTGCATTGTAAACCAAACGGTCAACTTTTTCCTCAATGAGCGCTTTCTTCCCTTCGACGGTTACTTCCTGTAAAGCTTTTGCACTGGTACTCATGGAAATTGTTTTTAAATCTACCGACTCTTTCTCGGCTATTTTAACCGGATTAATCGTAACGGTTTTATAATCCATAAAAGTGACAATAATTTTGTAGTCACCTGCCTTTACTTTGTTCAATGTAAATTTCCCTTTGTCATCACAGATTGTTCCGTCAATGGGTTTATTCGTCTTGTTATCTACAAGTGAAACCATGGCAAACTCAACAGGCGTATTGGTAGTAGAGTCAACTATAGTTCCTGAAATTTTTCCTGTTCCTCCACTGTTGTATAAAGGTGCTGTGTTTTCGGATGGATTTTGCGCGTATATGGAGTTGGTGAAAAATGCCCCAATAAGCGCAATTCTTGTAAGATAATTGATTAACTGCATTATGAACTATTATTTATTTTTTGGTAGTAAGAAATAACTCAAATTTATTTTTCTTTTGATCCTAAGTAAATTTAAAGAGTTGTGTAAGCCATTTCGACTATTTTTAGTTTAGACGATTTTAAAGAAAAGATATTTCAAAGGTGGGTAAATTTATTTTAAAAATATAGTTGGTAATAATATGTTGTTTTAGAAAAGACTGAGTTAACCTATAATAATGGAACGAACCTTCTGATTAACTAAATGTAAAAACAGTCCTACTCTTTCCGATTTCATTTTTTACTATATCATCTATTTTTGAAAATTTAGCAAAAAACTCATTGTGTCAACCCCATCTGCATAGTTCCAAGGAAAAGGGTGCTGTGTAGATCCAAATGGCACCGTATTTTCGAGAACACCGTCTTTTGCTACTATGCATTGAATTTTTTCTTTCTGGTTTTCTATTATTTCTGCTACTTCATCTATAGAATTATATTTTTCATAATAGAATACCGCAATGGCCGATACCAGCTCTTTGGTTTCAACTGCTAACAAAAAACCATTATCGAGATGTAATACGGATTTTAATAAAAATATGGAGCGGTTGTACTCATAATTGTTACTGTATTTGACAGAATCAACCACATGTTTCCAAGGCTCCAGGGCTTCATAAATGTGATTGAGTGTCATGTTTTTTGGAATAAATAATTTGGAAACATTGCGGCATCCTAACCCAAAATATTGAAATATATCCCCTCCCAAAGCGGTCAATTCTTCTTGGGTTTCATTTCCGATAAGTATCGCTACTGAGACTCTGTTACGTCGGACGATTCTTGGAATTTTTGAAAAATAATAATCGAAATGTTTAGCAGTATTGTCACTTCCTGTTGCAATTAAGGCATCGGCATCATTTAAACGTTCGGTCAGTTGAATTTTAGCTTGAAAGGAAGGTTCTGTTTCACAAAGTAGGGCAATAAGCTTTTGCATAAGAAACGAATCATCAGAGCTCAATTTTGCCAGTAAAATATGTCCGGAAATTAATACACAAAGGAGATCATGAAACCCTACCATTGGAATATTTCCTGCCATCACCACTCCTATTTTTTTAGAATTTTTAGCCGGAATAGAATAGTTGTTTATCCATTTTTCAAGATTCTCTTTCTCAAGCATAAACGTAATTCCTTCTATTGCTTTTAGAACATTATTCTCCGTAAACCATTTGTTATTGATGGCTGCCCCTCTTTTCCATTCTTGTAATTCATCTTCCTTTAAATTTTTTAGGCGCTTTCCTAAATCAATAAACGCCGTGATCAATTGTTCTTTTTGCATGCATTAAACTCTTTAGGAGCAATTTTATAGTATGAATAAATAGAAAATCCCACTTATTTTAGTGGGATTTTCTATTTGATTTTAAAAAATATTTTTATCGTAAAGAAGCTTTTATTGCTTCCACGGTTCTCTTTACATTGGGCAGTATCACTTCTATCAATGTTGGGGCATAAGGGAGTGGTAAGTCCTTGTTGGTAACTCTGATAACAGGAGCATCCAGATAATCAAAGGCGTAACGTTGAATATGGTAGGCTATTTCTGAAGATATTGAAGCTAAAGGCCACGTTTCTTCCAATACTACCAAACGGTTTGTCTTTTTAACAGATTCAACAATAGTATCATAGTCTATGGGACGAACACTTCGAAGGTCAATCACCTCTACAGACACACCTTCTTTTTCCATTTCAGCAGCAGCAGCAAAGGCAACTTTCATCATTTTTCCAAAAGAAACCAATGTAACATCTGTGCCTTGTTTTTTAACAGCGGCTACGCCAATGGGAAGTAAATATTCTCCTTCAGGTACGGGACCTTTATCTCCGTACATCACTTCAGATTCCATAAATATAACAGGATCATTGTCGCGTATAGCAGTTTTTAAAAGACCTTTTGCATCGTGTGGATCGCAAGGTACTACTACTTTTAAACCAGGAGTGTTGGCATACCAGTTTTCAAAATTTTGAGAATGTTGTGAACTTAATTGTCCTGCATTTCCGGTAGGTCCCCGAAATACAATAGGGACAGAATATTGTCCGCCGGACATAGACATCATTTTTGCAGCACTGTTTATAATTTGATCGATGGCTACCAATGAAAAGTTGAAAGTCATAAATTCAATGATAGGTCTGCAACCATTCATGGCGGCTCCGATGCCAATTCCAGCAAAACCAAGCTCTGCTATAGGGGTATCAATAATCCGATCGCTGCCAAATTCATCAAGCATGCCTTGACTTACTTTATAAGCACCATTGTACTCTGCTACTTCTTCACCCATTAGGAATATGGATTTATCCCTACGCATTTCTTCGTTCATAGCCTCACGAAGGGCTTCTCTGAATTGTATCTCTCTCATTATAAATTATTAATACTTTCTCTATAGGTAACTGAAATTTTAATCCGAACCAATGAGTAAAAATAAGAAAACAGAAAGAATTCACAAAATTATATTTAATGGACTATAAATGGTTGGTTTAAAACCCTAAAGCACACTAGAGTGTATTTTTCATTAGGTAGTAAAAGTAGTGTCAATATGGAAAATAGAAGCTTATAACGAATATGACAAGGAGGAAAATTTTTAGCAAAAAAAATCATTTAATTTTTTTTGCTTTGATTTTTAAAAACATACCCTACATTGACGCCAAAACGGAATGGCACAGTTATAAAATTGGTTTTTACATCGCTAAAATACTTCGCGTTATACTCTGGATGATTTTGCCAACTGCTGGTCACATCCCGATACCCTACTCCTAGTCCTACAAAAACATCTAATGTAAATCCTTCTTTTCTTGAATCACGAAGGATTCTGTTTCCCACTAAAACTGAATATTCTATTTTGTTTTGTGTTTTCGAGATGACTACCTGATTCAAACTTAAAGTAGAATCAATAATCTTATTAGAGTTTCCGGTTCTTGTATACCTGAGCTCATGGGCAAAATAAAACATCCCTTTGTCCAGATCAGGTTGATAAAATTTTTGTTTTACAAACACCGATACTCCATTTGAATATTCGGTATTGATAGGGATAAAATCAGTGCTTGTAAAAAAAGGATTTCGATATAAGGTAAAATTAATTTCATACCCCAACCTTTCCTGAAAATAATATTCAAAGTATATGGGCAAACTTCTATATAGAAGACTTAGTGGATCGGTGCTCAAAATGAAACCCTGAAACTCGTTTAATTTTTCAGAAAAATATCTTGATTTTTTCTTTCGGGCAATAAGATTTGGTTTAATATACGGAGCCAAGGAATCTTTCTTTAATGGTTTAGCTGTAGCTGAATCCACCAACCACATAATAGGCACATCATTTTCATAAAATGTTTTATAATATCCAGCAAGTTGTCCATTGTCTTTATATAGTTTCCAGATTCCTTCCTTATTGCCATTCAATAACATTCCTTCCATTTTAAGACTGCCGTCCTGATAATAACCTACGTACTTACCAGAACCATAATTAAAATAGCATGTGCCTTCCAGTGCGCCGGATTCATAATAATACTTCCATAATCCATCGTTCTTGTCATTTTTTACAAGACCTTCCGTTTTTATTTTACCGCTTTCATAAAACTCTTTATAAAGTCCGTTTCCGTTTTCAAAATTACCTTCCCCTTTAAAATTGCCGTTTCTATAATATAATTTCCAGTATCCTTCTTTCTGTCCTTCCTTTTGTTCTCCTTCTGAACTGAGGTTCCCATTGTCGTAATAATGTTTCCATGTACCGTTTGGTGCACCTTTTAAATAACTACCTTCACTTGCTATGGTTCCGTTAGGATGATAAAATTTCCAGGGACCATCTTTTTGTCCATCTTTTTCATATCCTTCCGCTTTCAATTGTCCATCTTCGTAATAATATTTCCAAATACCATTACTCTTCCCATTGATAATCTCTCCCTCACTTTTAATATTTCCATTTGAATATATTTCAGAATATTTTCCTTTATCATTTTCATACAGTGCGTTGGCTTTGATAGTACCATCTTCGTTGAAATATTTCCACAAACCGGTTTTCTTATTTTTTTTATAAGCGCCTTCATTTTTAATGTTTCCATTTTCAAAATAATATTTCCAGTATCCTTCTTTTATTTCTTTGTAAATTTCACCTTCCATGTTTAAATGGCCATTTTCAAAATAATATTTCCAATAACCGTTGTGGTCATTTTCTTTATATGGACCTTCCATTTTTAATGTGCCATTTTCATAATAATATTTCCAATAATGGTAGGCTTTGTTGTTTTTAAAAATCCCGGTTGACTTTATCTTTCCATTTTGATAATAGGAAGTATATAAGCTATCTAAGATAGTACTGTTCTTTTTCAATACTAAGAAACGTTCTTTTATAATCTCTTTTTTTGTATCATAAAATGTTTCTACCATCACATGCTGCTGTGCCTGCAGACGTAGATAGAAAAGAGAAAAAAGAGTTAATACAATAAGAAAACGGTGGAACTTCAAACGATTTTAGGTAGTTAATTTTTGTAATACTTCTGTTTCCACCCATGCTTTACCCCAATCAGCAATTTCCTGCATTGTATAGAGAGAGGGGAAAAAGATACGCTTTTGAAATCTGGGTGGTAAATATTTTTGCCAGTTTGTTCCTCCTGTTGAAGATACTTCTTCTTTCAATACATGTAAATAAGTTACAGCATATTTATAATGAGCCAGTGGCCAGTTAATATTAACATAGGTATCAAAGCGTTTCATAGCCAATATTATTTTTGGATCATTCAATGCATCCAAGGGTAATCGTTTATATATTGCATATAGATTTTTAGTTTTATTTTCATTGGCTACTCTCAAAAGTCTGCGGGAATATTTATCCTCAAATTGTCTTAAGGTAAGTGATTTTTTACCTGTAACATTGTCGATGGCACCCTTTTTCCAATAAATGTCTTCAAACATTTCTTCAATAGTGGTATAGTCAGAATAATTGTCACGGACATTTTTGTCTACTAGATTTATAAAATCCGTTGCGGCTATTTCAATCATACGATATTGAACGGACTGGAAACCACTTGCAGGAGAAAGTGCTGCCCTGAATTTTACAAATTGTTCTTGTTCCATGCCTACTGCTATAATATCGAATGACTCGAT
>DATHPH010000361.1:0-4377 GCA_035484095.1 Cytophagaceae bacterium
AGGGTTCGAGCTAAAGGTCTTTTTAAACGAAAAATCGTCTTTATAATGGCTGGTGGGAAAATAGGTATACATGTTAAGTCCAAAAGCATCAATTAAAACACATCCTTTTATCGGATTTTTCATTTTAAGTGACGCCCAAAAATAAGGATCGTTTGAAATTAAAGCAGCCAGGTGTCCTCCCGCAGAATGTCCGGCAACCATTATTTTATTGGGGTCTCCATCATACTCAGTGATATGTTCATACACCCATTTTACAGCCAATGCACAATCCATTGCCATGGGAAGATAATTTACTTCGGGTGTAAGCCTGTAATTGATTATAACCGTTATAATTCCTTTGGAAGCAAAACCTCTCCCCAAAAAGCGATAGGTATCCTTTCTTCCACTGTTCCAACTTCCGCCGTGTATAAATACCACCACTTCTTTGGTTTTAATTTTATCTTGCGGAACATAAACATCCAGTGTTTGCTTCGGGTCATCTGCCGGTTTTTCAGATTTCCCTGCATAATGAATGTCTTTATAGATCCTACAATCTTTCCCAAACAACGACATTGCTTGCAAAAACAGAATGGATAATAGCACAAGGAATCTCATTCTACGTGTATATTTAAAAGGTATATATCCTAAAAATAGATTAATTTTACTTGATCTACGAATCTATAGGTCAGTTGGATTTATCCGAATAAAAGAAAATAGAATTGGAAAATTTACTTATTGAAATAAAAGGCGTTTATAAAAGTTTTAAAGACATCCAGGCTGTAAAAGGTATTGACCTATTGATACAGCAAGGTGAATTTGTAGGATTGCTGGGACCAAACGGTGCAGGCAAAACAACACTTATAGAAATAATAGAAGGCATTCAGCAACCCGATGCTGGAGAAATACGAATCTTGGGGAAATCCTGGAAGAAGAACGAAGAAGAACTTCATAGAACAATCGGAATAGCGCTTCAGGAAACCAAATTTATGGACAAACTTTCTACCAAAGAGACGTTGCAAATGTTTGCCTCTTTTTATGAATTAAAGGATGCACGCGTGGAGGAAGTGTTGGATTTAGTAAATCTCCAAACCAAGAAAAAAAGTCATACCGTAAATCTCTCAGGTGGTCAACGTCAGCGATTGGCGCTAGGGGTAGCTTTGTTGCATAAACCTAAAGTTCTTTTATTAGACGAACCGACTACAGGCTTGGATCCTTCTGCGCGAAGAGAAGTATGGAATATTCTAGAAAAATTAAAACGGGAAGAAAATATATCGATGATTCTTACCACGCATTATATGGAAGAGGCAGAGTTTCTCTGCGACCGAATTGTAATTATGGATCAGGGTAAATTTATTGCGCAGGGAAAACTGGATGAATTGGTGGCCAATTATAGCGAAGGAGAAATTATTGAATTTACACTTCTCCAGCCTTTGACAGAAGATCCTATGAATCAATTTGCAGGTATAAAGAATATTATTTGGGATACTCCATTAAAAAAAGGGAAGCTAATCGTAGACAGCATTTCTAAAACATTACCCCTCTTTATCCACTATTTGTCTGACCATAACAGTACCATTCTTGAACTGGAATGTAGAAAAACTACACTTGACGATCTTTTTATTACGATGACCGGAAGGAGACTTTATGAAAATTAGACAAATCGGACAACTGGTATTGGTAAACTTTCGGAATTTTTTTCGGGAACCCGGAGCGTTGTTTTGGTCTTTTGCATTTCCTATAGCCATGGCTTGGGTGCTTGGCATCGCATTTTCAGGAACACCGGAAAAAAAATATACTATTCTGGTACCAACAGATACTACACTTAAACTATTATTTCCAAAAGAAGTTCAAAATCATTTTACCAAAACACTCGGCAAAGGAACAGGTTTATTAGCGAAGGTAGAATTTGCAATTGCTTCGGAAAAAGAAATTGACAATTCCCTAAAAAAAGGACTTTGCATTTTATACATCACTGTTCAAAACAACAAACCTGTCTTCCATTATGATCCCGGAAATTCGGAAGCGGTAAATTTATTTCTTCTGATGGAAAGAGAGCTTTCTTTGCAAATCAATCCTGCTTTGTATACGGTAGAGAAAATTACCACTAAAGGCATACGTTACATTGATTTTTTAATACCCGGATTGCTTGCCATGGGGATTATGAACTCCTGTGTGTGGGGAATAAGCTGGTATTTAATTGAATTGCGAATGAAGAAATTACTTCGCCGGATGGTAGCCACTCCGATGAAAAAATCATCTTTCATTTTATCGCATTTTATTACAAGGTTGTGTCTTACTCTTTTTGAATCATGTATTCTGGTATTATTTGCCTGGTTATTTTTTGACATAGTGATCACGGGAAACTTATTTGCATTGGCGTTGCTTTACTTGTCAGGGATAATCGCTTTTGGTGGCATCGGATTGATATTAGCATCAAGAACACAGAGTACGCATGTTGGAAATGGACTTATCAATGCCGTAGTACTTCCCATGACAATTGTTTCCGGAGTCTTCTTCAGTTATCAAAGTTTCCCGGAATGGATGATTCCACTCATCAAAATATTGCCTCTCACCATTCTATGTGATTCATTAAGAGCCATTTTCAATCTGGGAGCCGGATTACCGGAAGTAATAATTCCCTGTTCCATACTCTCTTTTATTGGGTTCATTTTTTATTACATTGGCTTGAAAATGTTCAAATGGTATTAATAAAAATTTCCTAAAAAGTATATTCAATCTTTTTTTATTACAAATCCTTGAAAATTTTATTTTTTCTAGTAATATTTGGTAACTTAAATCCGATGTTTAGAGTATAAACATCCGGGTTTTTGTTCACAAACAATTTTTTATTAATAATTAAAGATGAAAAAGACAATAATTTCTGTTCTTTCTATTGCATTACTGGTGAGTGCCTGTGGGCCAACCAAGGATTCTAATTCTGATCCAAATGCATTGGTGGAGGCCAAAGGTGGCAAATATTACGGAGGCACTTTCATTGTAAATGAATCCGATTATATCAAAAATCTTTTCCCTCACAACATTGTGGATGCTATCTCTTACAGAGTTGCCTCTCAGATTTATGAAGGTCTTATGAAATTTGATCAAAAAGATCTAAGTCTAAAAGAAGGCATCGCTGAAAGTTATTCAATAGATGAAACGCAAACCGTTTATACCTTTAAATTAAGGAAAGGTGTTATGTTTCATGATAATGATTGTTTTTCAGGAGGAAAAGGCAGAGAATTGACTTCTGAAGATATAAAATATTGTTTTACGTTATTGTGTACCCCTAGTGTAACAAATCAGGGATTTAGTTGCCTGGACGGCATCGTAAAAGGTGCTACTGAATATTACAATGCAGCCAAAGACGGTAAAAAACCTTCTTTTGAAGTAGAAGGTATAAAAGTGATTGATCCACAAACAATCCAATTTACGCTTACCGCTCCAAATTCAATTTTCCTAAACAACCTGGCAAGACCCTTTACTTTCATTTTCCCAAAAGAAGCGTACGAAAAATACGACAAGGAAATGAGAATAAAAGCTGTTGGTACCGGTCCGTTTATGATTTCTGAAATTCAAGAAGGAAATGTAGTGGTACTTAAAAAAAATACGAACTATTATTTATCGGATAAAGACGGAAATAAGCTTCCGTATTTAGGTGGTATCAAGGTTAAATTTTTGAAAGACAAAAAATCCGAATTGCTTGAATTTAAAAAGGGACAGTTGAACATGATGTATCGTATGCCTACGGATTACATTATAGAAATAGAAGAACAAACTGCTCAAAAGACGGGTGTTTACGGTGAATATGAACTTCAAAGAACTCCTGAAATGGCTACCCACTTTCTTGGATTCCTGAACAATGGAAAAATGTTCAGCAATAAAAATTTAAGAAAAGCTATTTCCTTTGCCATAAACAGGAAAAAAATTCTTGACGCTGTATTGAACGGAGAAGGTTATTATCATGCGATATACGGTATTACTCCATTAGATGCTTTCAAAGGGTATGATGTGAAAAAAATAAAAGGGTATGACCTTAATCTTGATTCTGCTAATTTTTATCTTAAAAAAGCAGGCTTTAAAAGAGGAACGGACGTTCCAAAAATCACCCTGGAGCTTAACTCTGACGGTGAAAGAAACATAGCCGTAGCGGAAGAAGTAAAAAAACAATTAAAGGAAAATCTTGATGTCAATGTTGAAATTAATGTAGTGACCACTGCACAATTGGTAGAAAATATGCAAAGTGGCAAAAGTGATTTCTTCCGTGCAGGTTGGTTTGCCGATTATCCAAGTCCTGAAAACTTCCTTTGGTTTTTCTATGGAAAAAATGTCCCTGCTACGTTGGATAAAATTTCGTATCCAAATCTTACAAGATATGTAAATCCTAAATTTGATGAGTCG
>DATHPH010000362.1:0-5684 GCA_035484095.1 Cytophagaceae bacterium
TGGTTCACCTATAAATCATCTTCAAAATCCTACCCACGCCTATACAAATCCAGGTGCCTACAATATTCTTTTTGTTATTCACAATAACGAAGGCTGCACAGACACATTGAGCAAACCTATTACCATATTTCCTTTACCAATTCCGAATGCCGGACCGGACACGATTGTTTGCCCAGGAATTTCGGCACGATTAAATGCTTCCGGGGGAATAACATATCAATGGAAAAACTCGCCTTTTCTAAACTGTACGATTTGTCAGAATCCATTAGCCAGCCCACCTATAAATACTTCCAATTATTTCACTGTTGAAGTAACAGATGTCAATAATTGTAAAGCAAGCGACTCTATGAACGTAACCGTGCGTCCGATAGTAACCCCACAGGTCTCTTTTATAGGGGGAGGAAGATGTTTTAACAACGCCGTTCCTTTTTTCGCAACGGCTACTAATTTTGATTTCCTTTGTAACGGTCCCATAAAATGGAATTGGGATTTCGGCGATGGGCAAACTTCCAGTGAACAAAACCCTTTTCATCTTTTCCCTAAAGAAGGGAATTATATTGTCTCTCTCAGTATCCAAAATTCTGCGGTCGCAAAGGATACACTCGCCTTACTGATTGCCGATTCCTGTCTTAAAAATATGTACGTCCCAAATGCTTTTACACCTAATGGCGATGGAGAGAATGATTATGCCTATCTCCGAACCATTAACAGTACTAAAATAGATTTTAGAATATACAACCGTTGGGGAGAAGAAGTTTTTCACACCAATTCTCTTCAAGAAGGCTGGGACGGCACCTACAAAGGAGTAAAACAAACACCCCAGACATTTGTCTTTGTAGCAGAAGTCACCTTCTACGATGGCACTGAAAAAACACTTAAAGGAAACATTACGCTGATAGAATAACCGCTTGAAAAAACTCTGTTTATATGGTCTTTTTTGTTTTTTCATTCTGCCCCTTTCAGGACAGGATTTTCATTATTCCATGTATCGTTTTGCTCCGCTGTTGCTCAATCCTGCACTTACGGGTGTGTTTGATTTTGATCATAAAAATGAAGATTTACGAATTTCCTCCCAATACCGACAACAATGGAGAAGTATCCCAAGCGCTTATTCCGCCTCTCCTACTCCCTTTACTACGACATCGGTTTGCGTCGATCATAAAATCCGACTTCCAAAATTAATCCGCAGAGATTTTATTGGAGTAGGTGCATTGTTCTATAGCGATAAAACAGGAGACCTGAATTTTGGTACACAACAATCAGGATTATCTTTTTCTTATAACAAATCGATCAACAGAAAGCTGTATCAATATATTTCTTTTGGTTTCCAGAATAATTTTGTAAAAAGAAGCATCGATTACAACAACGCTTTTTTCGATAATCAATGGTCGGGAACCAATTTTGACCCTAACTTACCTAGTGGGGAAACCTTTCCGAAAAATCAGTTTTATTACAATGACATGGGAGCAGGAGTTGCCTTTCAACGCTACCCGGATAACCACGCCAATTATGCCATCGGGGCTTCGGTAAGCCATCTGAACAGACCAAATCAAAGCTTCTACAACCAAGGTACTTACAATATTCTTCTCTATCGAAAATTAACAATCCATGCCGATGCCCTTTATAAATTGAATTACACATGGAATGTTTTGCCTGCACTGCTATATCTCCGCCAAGGAAGTGCCAGTGAAGTAAATCTTGGTAGTTATTTTCAATACCATAAAGACAAAAACATTTCCTTCAAAATTGGTGCGTTGTATAGAATTGTGGGCAACTATCAAAAAGCCATTGCAAGTGATGCGCTTATACTCGCGTATATTTTAAACTATGGGAAATTTGATATTGGCTTTAGCTACGACACCAATACCTCCACTTTAATTCAGGCAAGCAGGTATAGAGGAGCTTTTGAAATTCTTTTGATTTACCATGAAAAAGTCAGAAAAATAAAATCAAAATACGACCGCTTCAAAGAATATGTTCCGGATTGCCCGGAATATTATTATGAAAATTAAAGATAAACATAGAATAGCCCTAAGAAATGCATACTATTCCCCAGGGCTACTCACTTTTAACTCATGCATTAAACCGTTGCCAAATACTCTGAAGTACTTTCGACCGTTGCTTTCATGGCTTTTTTACCTTTATTCCAGTTTGCAGGACAAACTTCTCCAAACTCTTCGTTGTGTTGGACTGCATCCACCATCCTCAAAGCATCTTCGATATTTCTGCCAAGTGGAAAATCGTTAATGACCAAATGCCTTACAATTCCTTGTTTATCGATTAAGAAAGTACCTCTGTAAGCAATAGGAGCTCCATGGAATACCATTTCTCCAGTATCATTGATGTCATAATCTCCCCCTAACACCCCGAAATTTGCAGAAATTGTTTTCGCAACATCCGCCACCAAAGGATAGGTAACACCTTCTATTCCGCCTTTATTTTTAGGTAAATTAACCCAGGCAAGATGCGAGTTTTCGGTATCAGTAGAACACCCTACTACCACCGTATTTCTTGATTCAAATTCCGGTAATAACTCTTGAAAAGCCAGCAATTCAGTAGGACAAACAAATGTAAAATCCTTTGGGTAAAAGAAAAATACAACATATTTTTTACCAATATATTGATCCAAGGAAAAATTTTCAATTACTTCTTTGCCATTCAATACAGCAGGAGCCACGAAAGAGGGAGCCTTTTTACCAATTAGTGCCATAATTTTAAAATTTAGTTTAAAGTGTATAATTAATTTATCGTTATATTCTCTTTTACATTTACCTTTTCGCCATTGATCTGAAGACGAATATCGTTTATTTTGAAATTTTTTATTTTTTTATTTTTAAAATAATTTTGAATCAATTTACTTAATTGTTCGTCTTCAAAATCAACTATTTCTTCTGTATTGGTACAATATAAATGACTGTGATGGTCCATATAACCATCGTACCTTGCACTCTCATTAGCCGACATTACTTTGTCCGCCAAGCCCACAGAAACAAACGTATCAAGTGTTTTGTATACTGTTGCCAAAGAAATACTTGGATTTTTAGTTTTTACAAAATCATATATGTTTTCTGCCGTAGGATGGTTGTGCAACTGCATCAATGCGTCGTATATAACAATACGCTGCTGAGTTGCCTTCAATTGATATTTTATCAACCGTTCCTTTACCTGATCGTATGTAAGTGTACCGTCTTGCACTATTTTCTAAATGATAATAATTATTAAATAGTATTAATTATCTACAAAAATAAATTATTAATTAAAGAAAAGCAACAAGTTCGTATATTATTTTATAAACAACTCCGATCTCATTCTTTTACCGATGGTGAACAGGATATTAATGTTTATATTTGTTTCCGAATGGTTAATCTGTATTATAAATAATACAAAGAAAATAGTATTTAAATAATACTCACTAATGTATAAACATGGTACATTAACGAGAAGAATGGTTATGAATAAAAGAATAAGTTTTTCATTTTTAATATGTTGGTTTATGGCATTGCCCTTTATATTAAATGCCCAAACTACGGATGATAATCAAAAAAATTACCTCTATGGAAAAAATTTATTAAAAGAAGAACGGTATCAAGCAGCGGCGCAAGTATTTCTTCCGCTCACCTCCGAGGCCTCATACAATTCCTTTACCAAACCTGCGTCTTATCTGTATGCTTTGGCCTCTTTAAAAAGCGGAGATTTAGATGCCGCCAAATCCATGTGTTTGCAAATACTTCAACGTTATGAGGATTGGGAACAAAAAGACGATGTATATTATCTATTGGCCAATTCCTATTTTGAACAAAACAAACCCAGGTTAGCGTTACAATTTTTGACCAAAGTAGAAAACCTTCGAAAAGAATCAGAGAATATGAAATACTATTATCTGAAAAGTATAAATCCCATCGATACCTTAAAAGCGCTTCAAAAAGACAACCCTTCCGATGCCATTATGGCCACAATCTTAGCTGACCGATTATCACTTTCCAATTTAACGGAAAAAGATAAAATGCTTTTGGATTTTCTTATTCAGGAATACAAATTAAATGCTGACCACCTTTCTAAAAAAAGAACTTCTATTTTAAAAACAAGTTATAAAGTTGCTGTGTTACTTCCTTTTCAACTTAATGAAATTGATCCTAAAACAAACAAAAGAAGTAATCAATATATATTGGATTTTTATGAAGGGATTCGCATGGCGATTGATTCTTTAAAAGCAAAAGGCATTGTAATCAATCTATACAGTTACGATACAGAAAAAGATATATCAATTGTCAAATCTATTTTAAGTCTTCCTGAACTAAAATCGATGGATTTAATTATTGGCCCGGTATTTCCAATTCAGATTCCATTGGTAAGTGATTTTTCAAGAAAGAATAACATCGTTAACATCAGTCCTTTTTCAGCGAATTCTAAAATCATTGAAAACAATGATTTTTCCTTTTTATTTCAACCTACCCTTGAATGGCAAGCAGGAAATGCCGCACGGTATGCCTCCGAAAATTTCAGACACGATTCTACCTATGTATATAGTTATACTGCTCCAAGATCCAACAGCCGTTACAAAGAACCATCCGAAAACAAGAAGGTAATTATCTTCTATGGAAATGAATTAAAAGATTCCCTTCTTGCAGTGCACCACAAAGATTCTTGTCTGGCCAATGATCTGACTGTAATTCATCTTGAAAAAATAACAAGAGAACGTTTAACGCTCTTAAAAACAATACTAGGCGACACTTTTAAATTAGGAAAAGCAAACCATGTTTTTGTTTCTACATCCGATGAAGTAGTGGCCGCCAATATTATGAGTCTAATGGAAATCAGCAGACAAAATACACCTCTTTTTACGCGTTCCGACTGGTTGTTTTTCAATTTACTTTCGTTTGAACAATTTGAAAAAAAAAATGTCTTTTTCATTCATACCGATTATTACGATTATAGTAATCCGATGTATAGAAATTTCAAGTCAACGTATTTGGAACGCACCAAGATATATCCGAGTCTTCAATCCCTGCAGGGCTTCGAGTTGATGACATTTTTCGGACAAGCTCTTTATCAGTACGGCACTTATTTTAAATACGGCCTTGATGCGGCGGGCTTTACAAAAGGAATTATTTTTCAAGGATTTGATTATAGCAATTCTTATTCCAACAAGTACGTTCCAATTACGCGATTCAAAGAAAAAAATCTAACGTTGGTAAACGTTAAATAATTATTTCATATTATGAAAACAGAAAAAAGCAAAGCACTTTTTGAAAAAGCCAAAACGCTTATTCCTGGCGGAGTCAATTCTCCGGTAAGAGCTTTTCGTGCAGTAGGAGGAAATCCAATCTTTATTAAATCTGCCAAGGGTGCTTACTTGCACGACGAGGATGGCAATACATACATAGAGCTCATCAATTCCTGGGGACCTATGCTCTTTGGTCACGCCAAAGAAGAAATAGAAAAAGCGGTAAGAGATGTCTTGCAAAATTCCTTTTCGTTTGGAGCTCCAACAGCAAGAGAAGTAGAAATGGCAGAAAAAATTATTTCTCTTGTACCTTCCATTGAAAAAGTCCGTATGGTCAACTCAGGTACCGAAGCTACCATGTCGGCCATACGTCTGGCAAGAGGGTATACAGGGAAATCAAAAATTATAAAATTTGAAGGTTGTTACCATGGACACGGGGATTCTTTTTTGATTGCTGCGG
>DATHPH010000363.1:0-4501 GCA_035484095.1 Cytophagaceae bacterium
TTATTTTAAGTATTTGAAAAAGAGAAAAGGAATTGAATATGCACGGGAACATCGGCTTTTCAAAATGTCTCCTCTTCATCATCATTATCAGAAAAGTGGTTTTCATGAAGCAAAGATTGTATCCCGTTTCTGGATTGTAGGAATTATGTTGGCAATATTAACCTTGTCAACATTAAAAATGAGATAAAAGAAAATACATTAATTGAACCTTGATTAGGATGTCTGTAAATAATAAAATAGTGGTGTTGGGTGCAGCTGAAAGCGGTGTTGGAGCAGCGCTTTTGGCAAAGGCAAAAGGTTTTGATGTGTTTATTTCTGATTCAGGTAAAATAGCAGATTCGTTTAAGAAAAAACTGGAAGATAATTCCATTTCGTATGAAGAAGGGCAACATACAGAGGAGAAAATATTTTCTACCAAAGAAATTATTAAAAGCCCTGGAATATCAGATAAATCAGAACTAATAAAAAAAGCAAAAAAGAATAAAATAAAAATTATTTCTGAAATTGAATTTGCAGGAAGATATACCAAAGGGAAAAAAATTTGTATTACAGGAACCAATGGAAAAACTACCACTACATTGTTAACCTTTCATCTTTTAAAAAAAGCTGGATGGAATGTGGCCTTAGCAGGTAATATTGGAAATTCCTTTGCCGAATTGGTTATTGAAGATAAGTACGATGCCTATGTGTTGGAGTTGAGCAGTTTTCAGTTGGACGGGATGTTTAAGTTTAAAGCAGACATTGCTGTATTGACAAATATTACACCCGATCACTTGGATCGATACGATTATAAAGTAGAAAATTATGTGAAATCGAAGTTTCGGGTAATTCAAAATATGGATGCCGAGGGAACTTTTATATATGGCGAAGACAGTGAATTATTGTTCGATGAACTCTTTGACATCGAAACAGTGACCCAGGAATTGCCTTTTTCAATAGAAGAAACAGAAGGAGTAGCGGCTTGGGGAGATGAGCAAAAATTTTGGTTGGATCCTAAATTTGATATTGCGAGTGATGGGCATAATCCTGCTGATATTATAGAAATTAATAATAGCCTGTCTGTATTGAAAGGGAAGCACAATCTATACAATGCAATGGCGGCTTCTTTGGTTGCGGCCCGAATGGGCGTCAAAAAAGAAATCATCCAAGAGGGTTTGTCGGACTTTGTAAATGCTGCCCATCGAATGGAGTTTGTGGCAGAAATAGATGGAATAAAATTCGTTAACGACAGCAAAGCTACCAATGTAGATTCAGCCTATTATGCACTGGATGCGATAAAAGAACCTATTGTATGGATTGCGGGAGGTGTTGACAAAGGGAATGATTATAGTGCCTTGAACGAGGTTGTGAAAGGAAAAGTAAAAGTGCTGGTTTGTTTGGGGAAAGAAAACGGAAAATTAGTAAATGCATTTAAAAACATCATTCCTATCATTATAGAAACACAAGAAATAGAGGCTTGTGCTAAAATATGCCTGGAAAAAGCAGTAGCGGGCGACGTAGTCTTACTTTCGCCTTGTTGTGCCAGTTTTGATTTATTTAAAAACTATGAAGATAGAGGTGACAAATTTAAACAAGCAGTAAAACAATTAATCTTTAACAACTCTCGTATTAAATGAATGAAAAACTAAAAATATGGACCGATAAAAATCTGAAAGGAGATCCTATTATTTGGGCAATTATCATTGCTTTTTCTTTATTCAGTATTTTAGTTGTATACAGTGCTGTTGGTTCGTTGGCCTATAAAAAAACAGATGGCAATACAGAGCATTTTTTATTCAAACATTCCTTGCTTGTTTTTCTCAGTTTGGTTTTTACATGGTTCTCGCATAAAATAAATTATAAACTATATTGGGGTATCAGTAAAATCGCATTATGGTTATCTCCATTTTTATTGATATATGGATATTTCTTTGGAAGCAAAATTAATGAAACGAGTCGTACGTTTATGATTCCGATTATTAATCAAAGTTTTCAGCCTTCAGATTTTGCAAAACTCGCTTTGATTATTGCTTTGGCCAGAATGTTAACAAAACGTCAGGCAGAGATTGACAAGGCACTTACCATTGAATCGGTAGAGCAAATCATTAACAAATCTCTGTGGCCGGCAATACTTTGGTGTTCCGCAATATGCGGCCTTATTGCGTTAACAAACTTTTCTACGGCGGTGATGCTTTTTGTCACATGTCTTTTGCTCATGTATATTGGACGCGTGCCATTGAAACAACTCGGATTGTTATGTTTAGTAGGAGGTATTGCAGGATTGACTGGACTTGCATTAGGAGATCGTCTCGGAACAGTAATCAACAGAATAAAAAAATTCTTTTTTGAAAGTGATATTCCCTTTCAGGCAGAACAAGGGTTCATCGCTATTTGGCGTGGGGGCCTTTTTGGAATGGGTCCGGGGAATGGTATTCAAAAAGACTTTTTACCACACCCTTATTCTGATTTTATATATGCCACAATTTTAGAAGAGTGGGGATTATTGTTTGGTGTACTCGTTATTCTACTTTACCTGGCGCTTTTATACAGAGGAATGAAAACCGTAGTAAACAGTCAACGGGCTTTTGGCGGTTTACTTTCTGCAGGTTTATGCTTTAGTATTGTGATACAAGCGATGATCAACATGGGAGTGGCAGTAGGATTGGGACCAATTACCGGTCAGCCATTGCCTTTATTGAGCATGGGAGGTACATCATTATTGTTTACCGGAATTTCATTAGGGATTATACTAAGTGTAAGCCGTGGAGATATTACAGAAGAAGATAGTTTGATAGAGGAGAAGGAAAAAGAAGAGGAACCTGATTACGAAGAAGAAGATGGAGAAGAATAGGCCTTATAAAATCATCATAAGTGGCGGTGGAACCGGTGGTCATATCTTTCCTGCGATTGCCATTGCGAATGCCATCAGAGAAATTCATCCGGATACTGAAATTCTGTTTGTCGGAGCGGAGGGTAAAATGGAAATGGAAAAAGTACCACAAGCAGGATATAAAATTATTGGACTTCCTGTAGCAGGTTTTCATAGGAAACTTACCTTAAAGAACTTATTGTTCCCATTCAAACTTTTAAGAAGTTTAAATAAAGCAAATAAGATTGTCAAAGAATTTAATCCGGATGTGGCAGTGGGTGTAGGTGGATATGCCAGTGGTCCACTCTTGTATGCTGCCGTCGGTAAAAAAATTCCTACGTTGATACAAGAACAAAATTCTTATGCAGGTGTTACGAATAAAATACTTTCAAAAAAGGCAAAAACAATTTGTGTAGCTTATCAGGAGATGGATCGTTTTTTCCCAAAGGAGAAAATTATCTATACGGGAAATCCTGTTCGCAAAGACATTTTAGAGTATCGTTTCAAAAAACAAGAAGGGCTTCTTTTTTTTGGATTAAAAGAGAATATCAATACGCTATTTATAATGGGAGGAAGTCTTGGTGCCAGAACAATCAATAAAAGTGTAACGGTCAATATCGATATGCTTATAGAATCCGGAGTACAGGTGTTGTGGCAAACGGGAAAGATGTACTACAAGGAATGTAAAGCATTAGTAGAGCGAAAGAATGCCGATAAAATAAAAGTAGTTGAATTTGTTAAAGACATGAATTTGGCTTATTCGGTAGCAGATATTGTTATTTCAAGAGCCGGAGCTTTGTCTATTTCAGAATTATGCCTGGTGGGTAAACCTGTTATTTTGGTTCCTTCCCCAAATGTTGCCGAAGATCATCAGACTAAAAATGCCCTGGCTTTGGTAGAAGCGAATGCCGCACAGTTGATTAACGATCAACAAGCAGAAAAGGTATTGATTCTGGAAGTTTTAAAGTTATTGCATAACAAAGAAAAGCAAGAAATATTTGCTGAGAATATAATGAAATTGGGTAAACCAAACGCAGCAAGAGAAATATCAGAAGAAGTATTTAAATTAATAAAATAGAAATTACTAAAATATATTTAGCATCTAAAAAAGTGAATCTAACCAACTACAAAAATATCTATTTTCTCGGTATTGGGGGCATTGGGATGAGTGCCATCGCAAGATGGTTTCGTGCACAGGGTTTTGTGGTGGGAGGATATGATAAAACAGCAACGGAACTGACGGCAAGATTGAAGGAAGAAGGGATGGACTTGCATTACGACGATCAGGTTGGAAGAATCCCAACAGCGTTTTATAAGAAAGAAGAAACATTGGTAGTACTTACCCCAGCCATCCCAAAAGAGAATATAGAATTGAACTATTTTCAAGGAAACGGTTATACTATTTTAAAACGTTCACAAGTATTGGGACTGCTAACGAAAGAAATGTTTACGATTGCGGTAGCGGGGACACATGGGAAAACAACAACTTCTTCTATGGTTGCGCATGTTTTGAAATCTTGTGGTGTAAACGTAAATGCTTTTTTGGGAGGTATTACTGTAAACTATGAAACAAACCTTCTCATTGGAGATAAAAACGGAATCGCTGTAATAGAGGCCGACGAATTTGACCGTTCATTCCTCACTTTATATCCG
>DATHPH010000364.1:0-7851 GCA_035484095.1 Cytophagaceae bacterium
TGAATACCTTTGCCTTTTAACCGAAGGATTTTGCCACTTTGTGTGCCCGGATCTATTTTAATTTTCACTTTACCATCGATCGTCGGTACTTCTATAGAGGTTCCAAATACTGCATCGGTAAAGCTGATGTACAAGTCGAAAACAACATTGTTCCCTTCTCTTTTCAATAAATCATTTTCCGACTCTTCAATCAGAATAATCAAATCACCTGGTATTCCACCTCCCTGAGGATAATTACCTTTCCCACTCATGGAAAGTTGCATTCCATCTGCTACGCCCGCGGGAACTTTAATATTGATCACTTCTTCTTTTTCCTGAGTTCCTGAACCGTGACAAACCGAACACTTTTCTGTTATGGTAGAACCGGCTCCTTGACAAGTAGGACATGTAGCACTGGACACCATTCTTCCGAGCATGGTGTCTACTACTTTTTTGGTTTGTCCGGAACCCTGACATGTCGGACAACTTTTTACAGAAGTTCCATTTTTTGAACCGTTTCCGTTACAGGAATCACAACTAAGGTGTCTTCTTACCTTAATTTTTTTCTCGCACCCGTTGGCAATTTCTTCAAGATCCAGTTTAAGTTTAATACGAAGGTTAGAACCTTTCCTTTTTGCTCTACCTCCGCTTCTCCCACCTCCAAAGAAACTTCCGAAAGGACTGTCTTCTCCGAAAACATCACCGAAATTTGAGAAGATGTCCTCCATGTTCATTCCCCCACTTCCGTAACCACCGTTTCCACCTCCTAAACCGGCGTGTCCATATTGATCATAACGTTGTTTTTTCTCAGGACTACTGAGCACTTCATAAGCTTCCGCTGCTTCTTTAAACTTTTCTTCTGCTTCCGGATTGTCTGGATTTTTATCCGGATGGTATTTAATTGCTAATTTTCTGTAAGCTTTTTTAATCTCTTCGACCGAAGTATTTTTAGCAACACCTAATATCTCGTAATAATCTCTTTTTGCCATCGATTTATGCTCCTGTTACTACTTTTGCAAACCTAATTACCTTGTCATGGAGGTAGTATCCTTTTTCTACTTCATCCAATATTCTTCCTTTCATTTCCTCTGTAGGGGCTGGTATTTGAGTAATGGCTTCATGAAGTTCCACATTAAATAGCTCGCCCATTGCTACCATTGGTTTCAATCCTTTTGACTCCAACGTTCTCAATAATTTATGAAAGATAATTTCCATTCCTTCTTTGGCAGCCTTGAAATGTTCATCCTCACCAATGGATTTAAGAGCTCTTTCAAAATCATCCAAGGTTGGTAATACGGCTTTTACTACCTCTTCATTGGCGGTCTTTATAAGGTCAATTTTTTCTTTAGAAGTTCTTTTTCTGAAATTGTCAAATTCTGAATACAATCGAATGTATTTATCTTTCATTTCTGCCAATTCGATCTTCAAAGATTCAACCTCCGACAATTCACTTTTTTCAACTTTGTCTTCGTTTTCAAGTGAACTTTCTGTTTCATGAATTGATTCTATGTTTTCTTCCTTTTGATTATCAACTAGTTTGTCTTTTTCTTCCTGTGCCATGTCAGCCTGGTATTTTATATTTTGTAAATGCTTTCAAGAATATTGCCAATGCGAATATACTGACATTTTTGCAGTTACGCTCATTCCATATTGGCTAACCATTTTTTTTAAACAATATTATTATCTCATTAAAACAATTAATCTGGTTTGTATTTAGCAGGGAACAGAATATCTTTGAACGTTCATTTAATCATATAAACTGGATGGAGAAAAAAGTAAAAATAGGGTTAGTGCAGGTTTCCTGTTCAGGAGATAAAAAAGAAAATTTAGACAAGCATATTTTCAAAATTAGAGAAGCCGCGAAAGGTGGGGCTCAGATAATATGTTTGCAGGAGTTATTTTTATCACTCTATTTTTGTGATGTAGAGGATTATGAAAATTTTAAATTAGCCGAATCAATTCCCGGTGAAACGACAGAGGTGTTTGAGCAATTGGCAAGGGAATTAAATGTGGTGATAATTGCTTCACTTTTTGAAAAAAGAACCGCAGGTCTTTACCACAATACCACTGCCGTAATTGACGCAGATGGAAAATATCTTGGCAAGTATCGTAAAATGCATATTCCCGATGATCCTGGCTACTATGAAAAATTTTATTTCACTCCGGGAGATACCGGTTATATGACCTTCGATACTAAGTATGCCAAAATCGGTGTTTTGATTTGTTGGGATCAGTGGTATCCAGAAGCAGCCCGAATTACTGCTTTGATGGGAGCTGAGGTGCTGTTTTATCCTACGGCGATAGGTTGGTCAAAGCACCAAGACGATGCCACAAACGAAGAACAATACAATGCCTGGCAAACCATTCAACGTTCGCATTCTGTGGCAAATGGCGTACACGTGGTTTCTGTAAACAGAGTAGGAGAGGAAGGTGACATGAAGTTTTGGGGAGGATCTTTTGTCTCCAATCCGTTTGGCCGCGTTTTATACAAAGCCTCTCATGAACATGAAGAAGTGGTAATACAGGAAATTGATTTATCTAAAACTGAATATTATCGTACACACTGGCCTTATTTAAGAGACAGACGAATTGATTCCTATAATCCTATTTTGAAACGATACATTGACTAGTAAGTGTCCATGGTCTACTAATGAAAAAGGTTAGCGCGATAACGCTAACCTTTTTCATTTTAAAGGAATTCAGGGCTATTTTTTCCGGATATCTTTAATGACTTGAACAGCCTCATAGAGATAAGAATCTCTTTTCAATGTTTTCATGAATTCTTTACTCCTTATAGCTTTTGAAGAATCCGACAAGGAAGGTAGATCGGCCGTTAAGGGTAAGAAATTCCATCCCGGTATTTCTTTACTCTCTTGTTTAAATACTTCTTCCGCCTTTTTATTTTCCAACGATTCTTTTTGGTAGGCATTCAAGTTCAACGTGTGAATTGTATTGTCTTGTTTCGATTTCAGATATTCCGCATTAATTTCAATTAACTTGAAAGATTCATTGTTAGTAGTCCGTTCTTTACTTTTTTTCCTTATTTCATCTAATCTTAATGCTTCTTGTGACCAGGTGGTATAGGTGGCAGAATTAATCTTATCCCAAGGCAGAGGATATTTCATTTCTTTTTCACCAATTTCAATGTACCGGTAAAGATCCGGCAATACAATATCCGACTCTACCCCTTTTAATTGAGTTGATTCTCCATTGATTCTATAAAATTTCTGGGTAGTAATTTTGACAGAACCTAATTCTTCTGTTTGACTGGGAGACGTTAACTCATAGAACCGCTGTACCGTTCCTTTGCCAAAAGTAGTGGTACTACCTATAATTACCGCTCTGCGATAGTCTTGCATAGCGGCCGCTAATATTTCTGAGGCTGATGCTGAAAATTGATTTACCAGTATTACAAGAGGTCCGTCATATAATATTCCGGGGAATGGGTCTTCAGATATTTGAGGAGGAGTTCCATTTCCCTTGGTTTGTACAATAGGTCCTTTATCGATAAAAAAGCCGCCCATGGCAATTACGTCATGGAGGGAACCACCAACGTTGTTTCTAAGATCAAGTACTACACCGTTAACTTTATCATTTTTTAATTTTATTAATTCTTTTCTAACATCTTCCGCACAAAAACGACCATTTCGATTATTGAAATCGGCGTAAAAAGTAGGGAGACTGATAAAACCAACACGTTGCTTATTTTTTTTATCTTCTACAATTACTGATTTTGCATAAGCTTCCTCCATGATTACTATATCTCGTATTATTGAAATCAAACGGATATCTCCATTGGGCTTTTTAATAGTCAACTTTACTTTTGTGCCTTTTTTACCTCGGATGAGTTTGACAGCATTATCAATCCGCATATCCACGATATCTACAGGATCTTCATTTCCTTGCCCCACTTTTAGAATAATATCTTTAGGTTTTAACTCACCTTGTTTATAAGAGGGAGAACCCGGTACAATGGAGGTAACTTGAATATAACCATCCTTTTCTTGTAAAGTAGCTCCTATTCCTTCCAGTTTTCCGGACATCTTTATGTCAAAATCTTCTTTATCTTTTGGAGGAAAAAAATCACTGTGTGGGTCGAAAACATGTATTACCGAGTTTACAAAATCAGCAAAACGTTCGGATTTTGTTTCTTGTTGCAATCGTTTAAACATATCCTGATGTTCCTTTAAGACCTTCTCTCTTGCTTCTTTTTCTAAAACATCAAAGGACTTTTTAGTAATCGTGGTATCTTCTTTTGTTTTACTACTTTCCTGAAGTTGTTGTTTTAAATGAACATTGACAAGCACCTGATATTTCAAATACTTTCGCCATAACTCTTTCAATTCCAAATCATTTGCCGCAAATGGCCTTTTCTCAGGATCCAACTGAATGCTTTCCTCCGATGTAAAATCAATTGGTGTACTTAAATAATCTTTAAAGAAGCCTGATACCCATAAAAGTCGTTGCTCATATATGTCGTTTATTTTTTCAAAAAATGGATAAGATCCTTCTTTTAATTCATCGTCAATTTTATCATTATACTCCGTCAGGGAAATAGAATCTTTGCTCGTCAGAAATTTTTTGCTGTAATCAATTTGATGCAGGTAGAGCTCAAAAATCTTCTCCGATAACTTGTCGTCAATCGTGACCTGACCATAATGATATTGCTGAAGGTTTTGTAAAACCAAAGACATTTGTAATTTTTGTTTGTCTTTTTCATCCGTAATGATTGATGAACAACAAATCGATACGACCAGTAATAAAAGAATGGTTACTTTTTTATTTGTTATAAGACGAAACATAGTGTTATTTTTTATAAATAAATATAAATGTTTCAGGTAAATTTTAAATTGTTTATTCAACGTATTTTACTGATTTAAAAATACTTAAATATAAAACAGCAGAAAATCATCCTATCCGATTTTTAAAATCACCTTGTTACATTAATGCAAGAAAAGCAGTTCTATCTTAATATCCTATTGCTCTAAAAAGTTTTTTAAAAGACACAATCCTATTGGTATATATAATAATTTGAAACAGAATTAGACAATTCTAGTTTATGTTGGTCTTTGATTTAAACTAAAAAGAGAGTCTCCAATATCCTATGCTGTCTTAAAGAAGCGGCTGAAATATTATTTATTTTTTCCCGCTGTCATTCCTGGATCTAATACCAACTCAATCGAAGTCTCATCCAGTTTTACTATTTGGCAATCTTTAAAAGTATCTTTCCATATAATTTCCATATTGGCAAATTGCATATCTACCAGTTTCCCTTCAATATGAAAAGAAGCCGTAAAGGTATCCGTCTCACCTTGATATAAAATCATACCTTTTTCTTTTTTGTCGTTCGCAAACATTTGTCCGGGAGTTGTCTTAGTATCTACTTTTACTGCCAACTTTTTCGGATCTACCAATCCTGCACCTTTTCCACTATAGGTTACTTTAAATTTAGCAGAAGTTTCACCGGTTTTCTTTGATAAGGATAGTAACTCTACTGTAAAGTTACCGGCAGTGAACGAATTCGAAGCTGCAGGAAGCATAAAGGCTGGAGCTTCTGTGATTGGAGAATTTGTTACAATCTTATATAATCCTCCTAACAGAAAGGTGTAATTATCTACATGAGCATTTTTGTCTGCTCCGGCTTTCATATCGATTACTTTGCTTTCTTTATCAAGTGGCTGAATCAAAATCGTTTTTTTATCTTCCGGTACAAAATCACCAGAGGAAAGTTTGAATAAGCTTTCTTTTGGTTTATACAAGATGTAATCATTTGTTTTGTTAGTCAATCTTAATTTAAACTTTGAAAATTCAACCATTGATACCGCATCCTGAATGTCTACTGATATTTCTTTGGTTTCGGCGATAACAGGTTTATAATAATTCACGTGTTTCGCTTTTTTATCCTGTGCAAATGAAAAACAATGCATACACGCAATTAGGCTTACCAGAAGAATTTTTTTTGTGTTCATACGTTCAATAAAATAAAGGTTTACTATATAATTCAACAAGGTTATAAACTATTGATTTTTTATTTAAAAGCGGATAACCCAGTAATTTCCTGCCCCAAAATAAGCAAATGAATATCGTGAGTACCTTCATACGTAATTACTGACTCCAGATTCATTATATGACGCATAATCGGATAGTCTCCTGTAATACCCATACCACCGTGTATTTGGCGAGCTTCTCTTGCTATCTCCAATGCCATGTGTACATTGTTGCGTTTTGCTAAAGATATTTGAGCAGTGGTAGCTTTCTCTTGATTTTTTAGCACTCCTAGTCTCCATGAAAGCAATTGTGCTTTTGTAATTTCTGTTAGCATCTCTGCCAGCTTCTTTTGGGTAAGCTGAAAGGCTGCAATTGGTTTATCAAATTGAATTCTTTCCATAGCATACCTTCGGGCGGAATCATAACAATCCATTGCAGCACCTATAACACCAAATGAAATCCCATACCGTGCGCTATCAAGGCATGACATAGGTCCTTTCAGTCCTTCAACACCTGGTAATATATTTTCTTTGGGAACTTTGACATTGTCAAAAACCAATTCCCCGGTAATGCTTGCGCGAAGCGACCATTTATGGTGGATTTCAGGCGTAGTAAAACCTTCCATACCTCTTTCTACAATCAATCCATGCACCCGACCTTTTTCATTCTTGGCCCATACTACAGCAATATCGGCAAGCGGTGCGTTGGTAATCCACATTTTGGAACCATTTAATAAATAATGGTTTCCCATATCTTTAAAATTGGTAACCATACCACCCGGATTAGACCCAAAATCAGGTTCCGTAAGTCCAAAACATCCCAACATTTCACCGGAAGCCAGTTTGGGTAAAAATTTCTTTTTTTGTTCTTCGCTTCCGTATTTATAAATAGGATGCATCACCAATGAACCCTGCACCGATACACAAGAACGCATGCCGGAGTCTCCACGCTCGATTTCCTGCATCATTAATCCGTATGAAATATAATCAAGACCACCACCTCCATATTCAACAGGAACTGTAGGTCCAAAGAGTCCCATGGCTCCAAATTTTTTCACAAGATGTTTTGGAAAAGAAGCTTTCTGCGCATAGTCTTCTATGATGGGACTAATTTCTTTTTTTACAAAATCCCTGATTGACTGGCGAATCAGTTTTTGCTCATCCGTCAGCAAATCGTCTAGTTGATAAAAATCAGGTGCTTCAAATTTATCCATGTTATTTCTTTGCTGTTTTTTTTCGTTAGTTTGATTCTTCTCTTTTAATTTTCCAATCGAAAACTTCACTTCGTATTTGAATGTAAAATAATGCAATTATCGTTAACAACGAATTTTATAGAATGAAAGTTGTCGTGAGAACTTCATAGCACTAACCATTATTTATTTTAAATTGGAATAAAAGTCTTTTGTTTGCTTTATCGTTGGCAAGGATACAAAAAGCCAAATCCATTATACGAGTATCTTGAAAACCCACTTTCAAATTATTACCGTTTTTTCATTTTGTAACTTTCTCTTTGTTAAATAGTTTGTTTTCAATAATTAAATAGTCAAATTTACGTTAATATAACGTAAATCAGGTAATAACGATGCAAGATTCTCATAATCCAGGAGATGATATTTCAGCGAAAGTTGAACTTCTAAAGCAAAAATTTAGCAACGACGATCAAAGTATAAATACACACCTGGATGGATTGTACCATTCAAAATATATAAATTATTGGGAATATATTCATTTGGATACATTGCTTACCCTTCAAACCCCACGTACTGATTTTCCTGATGAACTTATCTTCATTACCTATCATCAAATTACCGAATTATATTTCAAACTCATTTTGCATGAAATGATGCAACTTAGAGAAAAAGCAGATATCGATGGCGACTATTTT
>DATHPH010000365.1:0-5766 GCA_035484095.1 Cytophagaceae bacterium
ATACTACAACAGAGTCATCTAAAAATGCGTTATTTTATGTACACCGTTTTTATATTTACAAACTCTTTTATCCCAACTTCTGCCAATTCACGTCCATAACCGGATAATTTTGTTCCACCAAAAGGAAGTCGTACATCCGAACGAACAATATCATTAATAAAAACCATTCCGGTTTCAATTTTTGAAGCAAGTTGTTTTGCTCTTGCAGTATCTTTGGTCCAAATAGATGCTCCCAATCCAAATTTGCTGTCGTTGGCTATCTTGACAGCTTCTGCTTCATCTTTTACTACAAAAATAGAGAAAACAGGTCCAAATAATTCCTCTTCATAAGCGGGCATTCCCGGTTTTAGATTCTTCAAAACAACAGGGTGAAAGAAATTGTCCGATGTTTCACCTAAGGCACCATATTCTAACGTTGCCCCCAACGAGAGAGATTTTTTTACTTGAGAGAGCAGTCTATCTTTCAGATCCTTTCGGACCAACGGACCTAAATTGGTCGTTGGATCCATAGGATCTCCCACTTTTAATAACATGAGACCGTTTATTAGTTCTTCTTGAAATCTTTTTGCTATAGACTCCATAATGATAAATCGTTTAGCGGCAATGCAACTTTGTCCGGTATTTTGCAGTCTGCCTTTTATAGCACAAGCGACAGTACTATTCAAGTCTGCGTCGTCAAGCACGATAAAAGGATCACTTCCACCCAGCTCCAAAACAATTTTCTTTAAATTTTTCCCTGCTTCAGAGGCGACGATTTTCCCTGCTCTCTCACTCCCTGTTAAGCTCACCGCTTTGGTTTCTTTTTTTTCAATAATATAAGAACTCATTTCGTCTTGAATTTGTATGGAGGTGAAGCTACCCTCTGCGAAGCCTGCATTTTTAAACGCTTCTTCTATGGCGAGTGAACATCCCGTCACGTTCGGTGAGGGTTTCAATAAAATAGTATTGCCTGCCATCATCGCAGGAACAGCACAACGAAAAACCTGCCAGAAGGGAAAATTCCAGGGCATTATAGCAAAGACAACCCCTATGGGTTCGTACACCTGATGTGCTTCCGAGGCCTTACTTTCTATTGTAACCGCTTGAAGCAGAAATTCAGCTTTATCTGCATAATAAATGCAACTTTCGGCACATTTTTCTATTTCTGCAATAGCTTCCAGGAAGGGCTTTCCCATTTCAAGTGTGATGAGTGTTGCATACTCCTCCTTTCTGGCCGAAAGAAATTCGGAAAGTCGTTGAAATAAAACAGCTCGTTCTGCAAAAGATTTTTCTTTCCAGGAATAAAAAGCGCGCTCCGTTTTTGTTATTTTTTTATCCAATTCCTCTAAAGTGTTTTCCGGATATTGTTTTAGGAGTAATTGGGTATAGGGATTGATAGATTGTAGCATATATTTTGAAGTGGAATTCAAGCAGTCAAAATGTTTATTTCTGTCAGTATTTGTAATTATTTTTAAACAAAAAAAAATCCGGCACTTGACCGGATTTTTTTTGTTTATCGTTCTTACATTTTTATCCTGTAAACCCATCCAAATTTATCAGGAGCCTTCCCATGCTTAATGTTCATCAACTCATCGTTCAATTTATTGGAAAGTTTTCTAGAATGAACAGGAGGTAATTCATAATCTTTACCATTATGATGGATGACTGAAATTTGTGTAATGGTTGCCGCAGTACCGGTTCCAAAAGCATCTTGAAGTTTGCCCTGTTTCATTGCCTCTACCACTTCTTCAACGCTTACTTTTCTTTCTTCCACCTTTACACCCCAATCTTTTGCCAAAGTCAAAATACTATCCCTTGTGATTCCGGCTAAAATAGAGGAACCTAAAGGTGGTGTAAGGAGGGTATCGTTAATCACAAACATTACGTTCATCGTACCAGACTCTTCAAAATATTTATGTTCTTTTGCATCAGTCCACAACAGCTGCTGATATCCTTTTTCTACAGCCAGTTTAGCAGGTAGCAAGGAAGCAGCATAATTGCCACCTGTTTTAGCAAAACCTATGCCTCCATCTGCTGCCCTTGAATATTCCGTTTCTATAATTACTTTCACCGTCCCTTTGTAGTAGCCTGATACCGGACTTGTAAATATTATAAATTTATAAGAGGAAGAAGGTTTCACTCCAATAAATTCATCGGATGCGTACATAAAAGGACGTATATACAGAGAACAACCGTCTAAGGAAGGAATCCAGTTTTTATCTATTTTTAACAGTTCTGTAATACCTTCCAGGAAAATTTCTTTTGAAACTGTGGGCATGCATAAACGCTCGCAGGAAGCATTCAATCTTTTAATATGTGCTTCGGGGCGGAAGACAAGAATATCGCCGTTTTCAGCTTTATATGCTTTCATACCTTCAAATACGGTTTGTCCGTAATGAAGAACCGAAGTGGCCGGACTCATCGTAACATTTTGAAAAGGAGTAATTTTTGGTATTCCCCAAGTTCCTTTTTTATAATCCATCACAAACATGTGATCCGCATATACCGCTCCAAACTCTAAGTTTGAAAAATCTGTTTCGCTAAGCCTGGATTTTCCGGCTTTCTCAATTTCAATATTTAACGTGTTATTTGTCATTATTTCACCTCAACTATCCTGTGGTTTGTAAAGATAAATAACTTTATTTGCAATATCAAAACAGATGTAAATCGAGCTAAAACGATCTTTGCACTCGATTAAATATTGTTACGCTTTCGCTAATTAAATAAAATGATAAGTATCATATCTTCTACCAATCGACCTGATTCGCAAACGTTAAAAGTAGCGTTATTTTATAAAGAACTGCTTGATTACAATGGGGCAGAAGCTCAAGTAATTGATTTGTCACTATTGCCCGCCGATTTTGCTTTTAGTGCTTTATATCATAATCAGGGAAAGAATGAAGTATTTAATTCATTTGTAAAAAAAATAAACGAGTCTGAAAAATTTGTCTTTATAGTTCCGGAATACAATGGTTCTTTCCCGGGAATTTTAAAAACATTTATTGACGGTATGGAATTTCCGGCGAGTTTCAAAAATAAAAAATGTGCATTGTTGGGTATCTCTTCGGGAACTCAAGGAAGTGCTCTGGCGTTGAGTCACCTGACCGATATTTTTAACTACATGAACATGTATGTACTTCCATCCAAGCCTAGGTTAGCAAAAGTAGAAACTGTTTTTCATAATGGGAAAGTAACGGATAAATTTTTAAATAATCTGATTCATTTGCAGGTAATAGATTTGATAAAGTTTTAATCAATATTTTTAATTAAGAAAAAAAAATTAAATAATAGAAAAATTATATTCAGGATTTATTTCAAAAGAAACTCCGCTGGATTAGTGTTGAACTTATTATAATTGTGGTATTTTTGTTCTTCTTACACCAACAATAAATACAAATTATGAAAAAAATTCTTTCGATAGCTCTTCTATCATTGCTCGTCAAGCCAATGGTATTTTCACAAAAAGAACATGTGAACCTTGATAAATTTTATTTTAATTACGAATATGTGGAATTACCTGAATTCTATACTGATCCTGCCAATAGAACGTACAATGTAGTAACCAATAACGGTAGTGATTATTATTGGGTATTCGACAATAATGCATTCAGTAGGAAAATAAACATTAACGGTTTCAGGCCGGTGGAGACAAATGCCTATATCAATATTGAGGTTCAGTTAGAAAATCTGATTATTGAAAATGGAGGTGTTCAGCCCAATATGGTTAGAAGAAATGATGGTTCGATGCAAGCCAATGGATTTATAGCAACCATTACATGTCGAGGTATTGGGAGATGCAATATAAATGTAGGAGGACGTGTTACAACAACTCCCCTCTCTATTACTCAGTCCGTTAGCTCTAGAATATATCCATTGGAAATTGAAGCATTTCAATATTTTTATGAAAATCAAGCTACTATCAAACAGCAATTTTCAAGAGACTTTGCGAACAATTCCATTGATAAAATTTTTACGGAAGTAAATCATTTATTTGGCTACAGAGTGATTAGTGCTAAAGGGCCTCTTTGGGTATTAGTGTCAGAAGAAAATCCTAATTTTCAAGGTCATCAAGCTGCGATGAAACAAACGCAGGATATCTTTTACAACTTGCTTTACAATGTTGATCCTGCTCCCTTTCTAAATAATATACAACCCGTCATTAAGTTTTATGAAGATCAGATTGTTCTGCATAGCCAATCAGACGATAAAAAAGATAGGAAAATGAAATATGCCAGTTATTTTAATCTAATGAATATATACTATGCACTCGATTTGCCTGATAAAGCAAAGGCTGCAGCCGATGCACTTATAAGAAACGATTATGATATAAAAGATGGAAAAGAAATGGAAATGGCTGCGAATGTTTTAATTACCAAACTTTCCGCCAATCAGGCACCCCATAGGCACATGGTAATTGATCCTCTGTATGTTCGGTAATTGCATTATGTCTTAAATTTTTATGAAAACTAAAAGTGTATTTGAAATTTCTTATTCAAATACACTTTTAGTATCAGGAAACATCATTTTCTAATCACGGCCCCTAGTTCTTTTTCAAAACCATTCATTAGCTTTTGCATAGTAGCGTCAATCGTTTTATCGGTGAGGGTTTGTTCAAAGTCCTGAAGGATAAAACTTATTGAATATGATTTTTTGCCTTCTCCAAGGTTTTTTCCTTCGTATACATCAAAAACATTTATATCTGTAATAAGTTTTTTCTCTTGTATGAAAGCAAGTTGTCTGATTTGTTCAAACGAAATGTTTTTATCTAAAACTAAAGACAAATCACGACGTACTTCCGGATATTTATTGATTTCTAGAAATTGAATATTATTTTTATATCCTTTTAGCAAAGCATCCACATCAAATTCTGCAAAATAAACCGATTGTTTAAGGTCTGTTAATTTGAGTGCTTTATGATTCACTTTTCCTAAGGAAACAAGTACCTTGTTAGTTCTGCTATAATTCACCCCTTGACTATAATAATTTATCTCGACTTTCTGTTGCTTGGCATCTCCAAGATTTAATTTAAGCAAAATAGCATTGACTATCGAGTTTAAATAATAAAAATCCGTTTCTTTTCCCTGAGCGTTCCAGCTTTCCGCATGAACATTTCCGGTTACAAACAATGAAAGTTTATTCCCTTCCTTGTACTTACCTTCTTCTTTAGAATAAGTTTTTCCGAATTCAAATAATTTTAATTCTTTCTGACGACGGTTAATATTATAATTAATAATTTCCAACCCTGAGAAAAGAAGACTTTGCCGCATGACTCCAAGTTCTTCAGAAAGCTTATTGAGCACTCCAACCGATTTATCACTTATTCCTAAAAACTCGCCATAGACAGGCTTCGTCATGGAATTTGTCACTATTTCATTAAACCCTAAACCTGCCAACATACTTCCGATTAATCGTTGAATTTTATCTTTGTCCTTTTCAGGAAAATCAGCCAGATAGGCAGCATTCAAACGGTCAGAGAGTTCGATGTTGTCGTACCCATAAATACGTAAAATTTCTTCTACAATATCAGCAGGCCTTTGCACATCTACCTTATAGGGTGGAACAGATAATTCTAATTGATCTCCCTTTTCACTTTCCACTATAATATCCAACCCTCCAAGAATTGTTTTGATCAATGATTTTTCCAGAGTTTTTCCTATAAGTCGGTTGATATAAGAATAAGAAGTTTGGATTTTGAATTTTTGTATAGGTTCAGGGTATATATCTGTAATCGTCGAGGAAATAAATCCTCCGGCAATATCAACAATCAACGCAGCGGCTTTCAGCAGT
>DATHPH010000366.1:0-2719 GCA_035484095.1 Cytophagaceae bacterium
CCTAACTTGGTTTTGGTTTGTCCTTCAAATTGAGGTTCAGCAACTTTTACTGAAATAACAGCAGTCAAGCCTTCACGGAAGTCATCTCCTTCAATTTCAAATTTCAGTTTGCTAAGCATGCCCGATCTTTCGGCGTATGACTTCAGGGTACGGGTAAGCGCTCTTCTGAAACCCGCTAAGTGTGTTCCACCCTCGTGGGTGTTAATATTGTTTACATAAGAATGCAGGTTCTCAGTATAAGATGTGTTGTAAAGCATAGATACCTCAATAGGCATACCATACTTTTCGGACTCAATGTAAATAGGTTCAGGTATAAGCCTTTCGCGGTTTTCATCAAGATATGCTACAAACTCTTTCAGTCCGCCCTGAGAGAAGAAAGAATCAGATATGAATTCTCCTTTTTCATTTTTTTCTCTTTCGTCGGTAATTGTAAGCCTTACTCCTTTATTCAGATAAGCCAGTTCGCGGAGGCGGGCAGAAAGAATACTATAATGATAAACTGATTCTGTGAAGATCGTATTATCAGGCAGGAATGTTTGTGATGTACCTGTCTTGTCAGATTCGCCTATTACCTTAACATCAAATAAAGGTTTTCCTTTGCTGTATTCTTGTGTGAAAATTTTACCTTCCCTTTGTACAACTGTTTTTAAATGGGTAGATAGTGCGTTTACGCAAGATACACCAACCCCGTGCAATCCGCCTGATACTTTATAAGTGTCTTTATTAAATTTTCCACCGGCATGCAGAACGGTCATAACAATTTCCAATGCCGATTTCTTTTCCTTTTTCATCAGATCGGTTGGAATACCCCGTCCATCATCCGTTACTGTAATGGAGTTATTGGTATGAATAAAAACCTGGATGTTCTTGCAATATCCGGCAAGGGCCTCGTCAATAGAATTGTCTACCACTTCATACACCAAATGGTGCAGGCCGCGCAAGCCTGTATCGCCAATATACATGGCAGGACGTAGACGCACCGCCTCAAGTCCTTCAAGTACTGTAATGCTATCTGCTGAATATTCACCATGTTTGGTGGTATCTACTTCTTCAATTTGCGATGCTTTTTCGGTCATATTTCCAGGTTGATTTTTGTGATTTTCTATATCTCACAAATATAAGCTAAAAAAGGCATTATTCCACAGAAATAACGCTCGAAAACAGGGGGTTTATTTATCAACAAAAACCGCCGTTTTGTTGATATGTTTTCAGGCTGGGTTTTAAGGAGTAATGATAAGCGAAAAATGGAAAATGGATACCCCTGTTTAAAGAAAAAATCAAGGCTTTTGCTCTGCAACCCCAGTAGAAGGTAAATTCATTACATATGCTCTTTTTTTAGTAAGTATCCAGAACTTGTTTTGGTTTTTGAAGCAAGCAACAAGGCTATCATTATCTATCATTTTCCAATTAAATAAAGCCTTATATACCTGTGTGTGGACATTAAATCGCGCCAGGTAAATATAATGGTTAAGCTCTGCGACTTTCTGCGGGTCTGGATTATAGTATGCAGGATGAACTAATGTATAATAAGACTTATCTGATTTGTCGTAATAATTTGACCTCATACCAAACCAGTAATTCTGGTCAAAAACAATAAATCCTTTCAACGGTTCATAGAAATCAATAGGTTTTTGAGACCTATCGCATATTTTAATCAGGCCCCTCAAATCGGGCTTCAGATAAATGTTTACAGTGTCATTTCTGATTACTTCAATAGACTGTTTAATCCTATCTTGTTCCGAGAACCCCATGTTACCTCGGTAGTCCTGCCCTTTTCTGAGTATAAAGAATTCTGCAAGAGAGCATTTGTCTTCCCATGAAAATATTGAGGTTGTACTATCAATAGGGTTAAGTTTATCGGAACCGGTAAATACCTGTATACTCTTCTTTTTTACTTGTGGGTAAATGTAAGAACCTGGCACCTGTACATCCATTCTGGGTAATAATCGGATTATTGTCGCAGTACTACTATCGGTTATGCGCTGAGGTATTCCTGTGATGATATAATTTGTGTCATTAATGTTGGAATAAGTTATAAAAGAAGCATTGTTATTTTCCAGTTTCACTTCTGAAATGTCTGTTTCAATTGCCGAATTAATAGAGTGATTTGAAATAGTACCGGAAACATAATTTGAAGCAAAGAAACAAGCAGCCACAAAATAGGGGTAAAGAAGAATGGCCACATTGGCCCTTGCCATTTTTTTGTTTGTGCTTTTTGTTATTGTATTTATTACTTGAATATGCCACCAAATAACGACAATAATCAAAAGAAATCCGACTAAGTACATTAAAAAAAATGCTGAACCAAAGCCAGAGAAGTCCCTTTTGCCGCCTCTGTTATTGCTCAAATGATCAGTTGCGTATACTAATAGGAGAGAAAACAGCACCGTAAGGGCGCTAAAAATGGGTAATGAGAAAAAATTAAAAAGAATTGTTCTGATCTCCGAGCGGTTCATTTATAAAAACTGAATTAAATGTTTTCGGTATAAGAACGGGCAGGACATTGAATGATTGTATATGTTGTCTTAAGATATGTTAAATATGGTTCTTGGATAAATAAAAAAGCCCCGCATTTGCGAGGCTTTTCAATATTAGAATAGTACAATTATACTTTTTCAGCAGCAACAGCTTGTTTTTCAGCTGGAGCAGCAGTTTCTTCTTCGTTACGGCCATATTGTTTTTCTTCAATACGCGATTTTTTGCCCTTAGCCTTACGGAT
>DATHPH010000367.1:0-6001 GCA_035484095.1 Cytophagaceae bacterium
AGAAATCATCCATAGAGGAATTGTCTCCAAAGAAATGTATGAAAAGCTGGAGTCATACACCTATGCCCTTTACAAAAGAGGTACAGAAATTGCCGCAAAGCAAGGTTTGATTTTAGTAGATACTAAATATGAATTTGGAAATTCCAATGGCACTATATTTTTAATAGACGAAGTGCATACCCCTGATTCTTCTCGTTATTTTTATTTAGAAGGATACCAGGAAAGACAAGATAAATCAGAACCACAAAAACAATTAAGCAAAGAATTTGTTAGACAATGGCTGATAGAAAATGGATTTCAGGGAAAGGATGGGCAAAAAATACCTGAAATGACGGCTGATATTGTCAAAAGTATTTCAGATCGGTATATTGAACTATATGAGAAAGTAGTGGGAGAAAAGTTTATAAAAGGGGACAACCATGAATTATTCAAGAGAATCGAACAAAATGTTAAAAAAAGTTTAAATTAGCAGAAAATTAAACTTAATTTGTATCTTAGATTTGATCAATAATATTGATTTTTATAAAATGAAGTACTCCATAGAAAAATCAGAAAAACACACCCTATTTCAATTGAATGAAGAAAAACTCACTTCAATTGTAGCACCTGAATTAAAATCAGAACTTGTTAAATTGAACGCTGAAGGGGTCAAAAATATTATATTAGATCTTAGTGCAGTAAAATATACGGACTCTTCCGGGTTAAGTTCAATTTTGGTTGGTAACAGACTTTGTGAAAACGAAAAAGGTCTATTTGTAATTGCATCACCAACAGAACATGTTTTGAAACTTATTAAAATATCCCAACTTGATTCAGTCCTAACCATTCTGCCAACTGTTGAAGAATCCATAGATGCAGTTTTCATGAACGAACTGGAACAAAATCTAAAACAAGAAGGAGGGAGTTCCGAAGAGTAAAAATCACAACGACCGGACATATTCAATTCGGTCGTTTTCTTTTTAGTAAACTTTATCTCTACTTTCACTTTTGTCTATTGAAGTTAAAATATTAGGAACCGGGTCTGCATCCCCTGTTTTCAACAGGCATCCATCTTCTCAACTTTTAAATATAAACAACAATCATTTTTTTTTATTCGACTGTGGTGAATGCACACAGTTTCAAATGTTGCGATACCATATTTCTCATTCAAAAATATCCCGCATTTTCATAAGTCACCTTCATGGAGATCATTATCTTGGTCTGGTTGGTCTCTTAAGCTCTATGCAACTTTGGGGAAGAAAGAAAGAATTGTTTATATACGGTCCAAAAGGATTATCAGAAATAATTACCGTTCAACTTCAATTTTCAGAAACCATCATTACCTATGATATGCATTTTCGTGAATTAAATACTGAAGTCTCGGAATTGATCGTTGATGAACCTACATACAGCATTCACACCATTCCTCTTTCCCACCGAATTCATTGTTGCGGTTTTATTTTTAAAGAAAAACCCAAAAAAAGAAGACTGCTTGTAGAGTTGCTTCCTCCAACATTAACCCCTTTGCAAAAAATTGCCTTAAAGAAAGGTGAAAATATTCAGGATGAGCACGGCAATATTTTTAGAAACGAGGAAGTAACCTTACCCGCTAAAAAAAGTCTCTCTTTTGCCTATTGCTCTGACACCGCTTACCTGGAATCAATTATTCCAATCATCCATGAAGTAGATTTGCTTTTTCATGAAGCTACTTTCCTTAGTTCACTTCAAGAAAGAGCCGTGCAGACGTTTCATTCTACAGCAGAACAAGCAGCCACAATTGCCCTGAAAGCAAAAGTAGGTAAATTAATCATAGGTCATTTCTCCAGTAGGTACAAAGACTTGCAGCCCCATTTGGAGGAAGCACAGGCTATTTTCCCAAATACTTTTATAGCAGAAGAAGGAAAAAGCTTTATTATTGTTGACTAATAGGTATAATATGGAGGCTTCAGAAAAAATTCAAGAATCAAAAAAAAGTCATTTATACATCGTTCTTAGTGCTTTTTTTCTCACCAACGCACTGATAGCTGAAATGATTGGCACCAAGTTATTTTCCCTCGAAACAACATTAGGAATTCCTTTTGCCGATATAAAATTGTTTGAAGATTTTCCGCTTAATTTCAATATGACTGCAGGAGTCGTGCTATGGCCATTTGTCTTCATTCTTACGGACGTAATTAATGAGTATTTTGGGAAAGAAGGAGTAAAAAAAATAAGTTACATCACAGCATGTCTTATTTGTTATGCCTTTTTTATGATTTGGATTGCCATTCATTTATCTCCGGCAAGTTTTTGGCTGGAAATAAATGGAAAGGACAGTGTTGGCAATGTCTTTAATATCGACTATGCTTTTTCAACAATTTTAGGACAAGGATTAAATATTATAGTAGGATCTCTGTTTGCTTTTTTGGTAGGCCAAATCTTAGATGCGTATTTGTTTGAATACATAAAGAAGAGAACTGGCGAGAAATTCTTATGGCTGCGATCAACCGGTTCCACCCTCGTTTCACAATTGATCGATAGTTTTTTGGTTTTATTTGTAGCTTTTTATTTTATGCCGGCGGCCGATAAAAAATGGTCTCTTGCTTTAGTTTTCTCTGTCGGGATTATTAATTATATTTATAAACTGACTGTAGCTGTTTTACTTACTCCGTTGATTTATCTTGCTCATTTAGTGATCGATAAATATCTTGGAAGAAAGTAAATCTGAAATACGTACGGTCGGTCTAAAGTATAAATGTTGACACTAAAACCACTTTCTATTTCGGCTACATTTGTTTGTCCAGACTGTGGATGCAAATATGGCGAGCCACAGCAAGTAACTTTTCTTGGCACGCATATTCTTGCCGATTGTATCTGCGAATGTTGTGAAAACTACTATTATCATACCCTACCAACAGGTCATGCCGCTATTTTTCCAATCTCCTTTTCAAAAAATACGACGAACTCTCGTTTTGATCCTCAAATTAGAATATGGTTGGCTGAACCTTTGATAAATACGATTCGAACTCATCAACAGGTAGAAAAATTAATTTCAAAACAGGTATTTAAAGAAGCGAAAGAAGTAATTCTTTTGAATTGCCTGGATAGTTGCTACGGTCACGTTTTTTTGAAACTATTAAACGCTCAATACTATTTAAAAAATGATGCGCAAAAAGGACTTATCATTCTTATTCCGGAATCTTTTCAATGGTTACTCCCTGAAGGAATTGCAGAAGCATGGATGGTAAAAAGCAAGCTTTCTGATTTTAATAAAAAAATTTCAACTCTTGATGCTTTTATAAAAGAGGAAATAAAAAGGTTTGATACCGTAAGGATAAGTAAGGTCCCTGTCCACCCCAATTTATCTGAAATAAGACTAAATGACTTTCTAAAAACAGAACCATTCGATTTAACTAATTTCGAAAAAATACCAGCTACGATTACTTTTATATTGCGGGAAGACAGGTTTTGGCTAAACACAAAATCAGATGCCTTTCTTATGAAACTTATAATTAGCAAAGGCTGGATGGGATGGACACGAAATTATTTTATTGCAAAACAAAACAAACTAATTAGAAGTCTGGTGGCAGCAATCACTAAAAGCTATAACCATAAAATTCATTTTCATGCAACTGGTTTGGGCAAAAACGGAGATCTTGGGAAACTCGTAAATGATTGTAGAAAAAGTAATATTGATAAAATAGGAGAACTCGAATGGTGTTCTCTATACGCAAAGTCACATATAATTATTGGAGTACATGGTTCTAATATGCTAATCCCATCTGCACTTTCTGCCGGGTTTATAGAAATTGTACCACGTTATAAAATAAACAATTTAACCGAAGATATTGCGATGAATCGTGTCGGTAGGTATATGCACTTTTTAGGTAGATACCTGGATGAATTTTCTTCTCTGAGATTAATTGCTTCTCATGTGACTTCGATGCTTAATGGTTTCCCATTAATAAAGAAAAACATGGAGGATTCCCCAAAAGACGAATAGAAAAAAAACAGTAATTATCGTATAAGACTAAATGATCCTTTATAATAAGGACTTACCTGAACATCTTTTCCATTTTTAAATTGCCCTGCAATAACGTAGGTATATACACCTTCTATTTTAGGGCCACCGTCCCATCCATTCGTTTTCGTATCATTCAAATCTGTTGATTCGTAAACAAGATTTCCCCACTTGTTGTATACCACAATTTTAAAATTATCAGGAAGTAAATTATCGCCATAAATTGTAAATTTTTGATTTACGGGATTTTCAGCATGTGGAGAAAAAACATTAGGTACATACAACAAGGTATTGTCACTGATTGACCAAACTTGTACTGTATCTGAATTGACGCAATTATTAGATGGGTCTTTTACAATGACTACATAATTTACAGTATCAGGTCCTTCGTATTCCAAATAAAGAGAAGAAGGAGGACCTGGTGTCGCTCCCACAGCAGGTAATGCCCCTTTATCTGTTTTCCAGCTAAAATTAAAGGTGGAATTTGAAGGTAACAAGGCACTTAACGTAGCTGTTTTCACTTCGCTAATGGTTACAGGACTAACCATGGCAGCTATAGCTGGGGAGTAGGAGGTAACGACAACAGATTTACTCACTGAACAATTACTATTATCATTGGCTGTAAACGTGTAGGTAGTAGTAGCAGTCGGTGAAGCAAAAGTACTATCAGCAAACAATGAAGACAATGCGGTTACAGGGGTCCAGCTAAAATTATACGGAGAAACACCACCGTTAACGGTCGCTTTCAATTTAGCAGTTCCGGCTGGTGAAAAACAGATGGTAGTATCTTTAGATATCCCCACATTTATTTGAGGGTTTACATTTACTAAAATATTATTTTGCCCCACACCACAATTATTTGAATCTGTTACCATCAAGGTATACGTAGTGGATACCGTAGGATTAACCGTAACAGAAGACGCTGAAGACGAAAACCCCGCAGGGCTAGAGCTCCATGTCAGATTAAAAGGAGCGGTTCCAACAAGTTTACTGTTAATGGTCATCCCTGCGTTATAGCACATCAAAGTATCCGTAGGTCCTAGATTTACCGTAGGTATTGGAAATACGGTGACCACCATTGTATCCGAGGTTACGCATGCTCCGGTTGGTGAAATTGTCATCCAAATTTTAATTTTCCCTGCCGTTGGCAAAGGAATAGTACAAGGAATATAGGTTCCACCGACTACATACGCGACACTACTATGCGAGCATGGCGTTATTAACGGAAGATCTCTGGAATAAGTATAATTGGTTGTACCAAATGGTGCCAAATTATTAGGATGGTTACTCACGGTTAAATTAGTTCCTATACAAACACTCGTATCATTTCCAAGGTTAACAGGAGCAAAAGACTTTTCACTATAGTAGCCCGATATTAATGAATCCGAACATCCATAGGAATCTTTCGCAATTAGAAACAAAACCATATCAGGATTTGCATTGTTAAGTACCAAAGAGTAGGTAGAAGAAGTTGCTCCTGTTATAGGGATTAATGGTCCCGATGTTTTATTGTACCATTGATAACTGTTAAAAGTCCCAACAGTAGAAACAAGCGAGATTGTTTGTGGTACATTTGGGCAAAGGTTTATACTATTCGGAGACATGGATCCTAAACTTGTAGTAGGATTGTACAAGAGATGAACCGTATCGGAATAAACGACATGGTTTATAGAATCTTTAATATACCCTACCCAAACTCCGGTATCTTTCGCTATAACGTGGCTATTGGCAATAGAATCTAAAGAAGGAGGTTTGCTTAAATTTTTCCACTGATAGGAAATGTGTGTTTCCGGTACAACAGCGCAATTTGTAACAGATAAAGAAATCGTATCGTTTTTACAAAGGTATGCAATCTTATTGGCTGCATTTGCAACTCCTCTTATTTTGATACATACTGTTACAGTTTGCGCGTATGTTTCTAAGCTGATAATGCTTAGAAACAACCCAATGAATATGATGCATAAACGTTTCATACCAAATTTATCTAACTAGTACAATTCTACCTTCTTTTTTGAACGGTCC
>DATHPH010000368.1:0-1589 GCA_035484095.1 Cytophagaceae bacterium
ACGTGTTGTATGTAATTCCGATTCCACAAAGGTTCAAATATTCCATTGGAAAATCTTGTCACCAAAAGATTTTGGACCGTCTCTTTCCCTAGGTAATGATCGATTCTATAAATCTGGTCTTCTTTCATACAACTCAACAATTTCTTGTTCAGATCCTGAGCCGTAGCCAGACTATAACCGAAAGGCTTTTCCACAATCAATCTTTTCCATCCATCTCCTTCGTCTGTTAAACCATGTGCAAAGAGATTGGCAGGAATAATTTCGTATAAACTGGGAGGTGTAGAAAGATAAAAAATATAATTGTTATCGGTTTTATTTTCTGCACTCAGCCCGTCAAGTCTTGTTTTCAAAATTCCATAATCATCTACCTTTGCCGTGTCTATGGATTGATAGTATATTTTTTTTGCAAAAGCATCGTATTGCTCCTTTGTAGCATTCTTTTTAGAATTGACTTCCTTGTTTTCAAAAACTACTTTTTTTCTGAATTCATCGTCCGACAATGCGGTGCGGCTCACACCCACCACGATAAAATGTTCGGGAAGAAATTTTCCAAGGTACAAATCAAAAACAGCGGGAATCAATTTTCGAAACGTCAAATCTCCTGAGGCTCCGAATATTACCAATGTACAATTATTATTCTTTTTCATAAAATACAGTAAGGATTACTAAAAATACCTGAGTAAGGATACCCAATTATATTTAAATCACCAAAACGTTAACTATTATTTTTTATCAGGATAATTTTTAAATTGCTAAAGGATAAAGAGATTCCAGGCTTTTACATTTTCGTTCTTTCAAAATAAAAATAATAAATAGTTTTAAACGATACTTCAAACGTTAATTATCAAAACAACACTTTACTAATTAAAAAAAAGCAACCATGAGTGATACAAAATATGATTTTGGCTTAATAGGTCTGGGTGTAATGGGCCGTAATTTTATATTAAACGTAGCCAGCAATAACTTTTCAGCCATTGGTCTTGACAAAGATCCTGAGAAGGCCAAAGCGATGGACGAAGAAGCGAAAAACGATGGCTTTAATGCCAAGGGAACTACCTCTTCCAAAGATTTTGTGGAATCGTTGAAAAAACCAAGGGTCATTATGATGTTGGTGCCTGCGGGGGCTCCTGTAGATTCTGTTATTAACGAACTTGCCCCTTTATTGGATAAAGGAGATTTGCTGATCGATGGAGGCAATTCTTTTTACACGGACACCGACCGCAGAGAGAAACAATGCGAAGAAAAAGGACTTCACTTCATTGGAGCGGGTGTTTCCGGCGGTTCCAAAGGCGCTCGTTTCGGTCCAAGCATCATGCCCGGCGGACCGGAGGTGTCGTACAATATTGTAAAACCTATTTTTGAAGCAGTAGCAGCCAAAGTAAATGGCGAACCTTGTGTAACTTATATAGGCCCTAAATCGGCAGGCAACTATGTAAAAATGGTGCACAACGGAATAGAATATGGACTAATGCAATTGATTTCTGAAATCTACGACATTATGAAAAGAGGTCTTGGGCTCAGCAACGAAGAAATTCAGAAAACATTTGCCAAATGGAACACAGGGAAATTACAATCTTTTCTGGTGGAAA
>DATHPH010000369.1:0-2138 GCA_035484095.1 Cytophagaceae bacterium
GAAGCACTTGGTACCGGTGCAGAAATCATTGCATCGAATTGTCCTTTTTGTATGACAATGCTTTCCGATGGGGTGAAAAATAAGGAAAGAGAGACTGTTGTAAAAGTATACGATTTAGCTGAACTAATAGCCAAGTCAGAAGGGTTATAATAGCAGCGAAAATTTAAATAAGAAAATAAGTATGGTAGTATCAGAAAATTCTGTTATCCATTTTTTCCCTGGAATGCCGGACACTTCGAAAGTTTGGATTTACCAGGCCAACCGATTTTTAAGTCAGGAGGAAGCCAACTTTCTCAGTGAAAAAGCGTCTTTGTTTTGTAAAACCTGGGAAAGTCACGGAAGTATGCTGGAAGCGCAATCCTATGTTTTTCATAACTTGTTCTTGGTATTTGCAGTAGATGAACTCCAACACGAAGCGAGTGGTTGTTCGATTGATAAATCGGTACATTTTGTGAAAGAAATCCAACATAATATTGGAGTCGATTTTTTTAACCGAACAATCGTTTCCTATGTTGATAAAAATAATAGTATCAAATGTATTCCGGCCGCAAAAATAAAAGAGGCCTTCAAAGAAGGAGAAATAGATAATAAAACACTGATATTTAATAATTTGATCAATGATTTACACGCCTTGAGAACAAAATGGACAGTTTTAATGGGTGATTCCTGGGTGTCAAAAATTCTATAGTGAAGTGTTTTTGTACTATTATATCTTTGTATTTTCAAATTTCTATTCAAAAACCTGTTTATTCTGCAAAAATCATTAAATTGCAAGCTAAAATTTATAATAACTTTACTAAGTTCAATCAAAGTCTAATTTTGGGTAAAATGAATAAATTAATTTTCGGGAGTGTATTTGCTTTAGCATTTATTCTATATAGCTGTGCACCAAATGCTACAAAATATTTAAATAAAGGAAAGCAGGATTTTGCAGAAGCAGAATATCAGTTTGCCATTGATAACTTTCAGCAGGCTTTGAGTAAGGGAGCTTCTTCCAACGATTGTAATTATTACATCGCAGAATCTTACAGAAGGTCAAACCGGATTCATGAATCAGAGTCGTATTATAAAAAAGCGGTTGACGGAGGTACGAATGAAGAGGATGCCTATTTCTATCATGCTATGGCGATGAAAGCAAACGGCAACTACGAAGGAGCTACTAGTCAATTTAAGAATTACATTAAAGTCGGTACTAATTTTGACCTTATAAATAAAGCAAAGGCAGAATTGGCGAATCTCAAAGTAATCAACGATATTATTTCTAAAAAATCGTATTATAAAGTATACAACATTGATAAGTTGAATACCGAAGAAGCAGAATATTCTCCTTATTTCTATAATGAGAAGTTGTTTTTTACCTCTTCAAGAGGTGCTGACAAAATGCATGCCGCCACTAATACTGGTTTTACAGATCTTCACGAATACATCTTTGATGGAATGGATAAGTTTTCAGGACAAGCTAAAAAGCTTCCGGAGGAACTAAATTCACTGGATGCCCACGAAGCTTCTTGTGTGTTTACGGATAATGGGAAAACGATCATATTTTCACGCGGTAATAATGGCCGCAAGAAAGGTGCGAAAGACGTACAAATTTATACTTCTAAAATTGGTGCCGACGGGAAATGGGGGGAAGCTTTCCCTATTGAGTCTGTCAATGATGTGAATGCCTGGAATTCTTGCCCGGCTCTTTCTAAAGATGGGAAAACACTCTATTTTTCTTCTAACAGAGAAAATGGATATGGTGGTGCGGATATATACAAATCTGTGTTAGATGCAAATGGAGAATGGGGAGCCCCGGAAAATATGGGAGCACCTATTAATACAAAGGGAAGTGAGTGGTTTCCATATATTTCTCCGGAAGGTGTATTTTATTTCTCCTCAGACGGGCATCCTACTCTTGGTGCGATGGACTTGTTTAAAGTTAAAGTAGAAGGAGGTAAATCAACGGTTGAGAATTTAGGAACACCTATGAATACAAGCTATGATGATTTTGCTATCTTTTATAAAGATTCTACTGTTGGATTCTTTACTTCAAACAGACCCGGGGGCAAAGGCGATGACGATATTTATGGATTTGTTGATGAATCCAAAATTAAATTTGCGCATTATATTCTGGACTTAACTTCTGTATACAAAAA
>DATHPH010000370.1:0-4995 GCA_035484095.1 Cytophagaceae bacterium
AACAACGAACATTGAAACTACGAAAAAAGCAGAACTTGAAAATTTAACAAATCTCTCTTCCTGCTTTTGGAAAAAAAGAATACCTTTATTTATCACCTTAGCTTAAAGACTAATTTTGTCCATTTGATTTGAAGACATACAATTGAACCATTTTAGCGGATGCTGAAATAAAAAAATCCAAGCGGATGCTTGAACCAGTTGATTTAAAAATTATCAAAATAATCAGTTACTTAATTTTAATCAAGTCCTTACAAAAGCTGTATTCGTGCGACTGATTAGAACAGATGAGTATAATTCGTTTGCCAAGTTGTTTGTGTATTTCTTCCAAATACCAATCCGTTGCTTTGCTGTCAAGATTGGTCGTTGGTTCGTCCAACATTAAAATAGAAGTATTGGAAAATAGAGCCAGACCTAGTTTAACCCTTTGTTTCATACCGGAAGAAAGAAAACGTATCTCTTTTTCCGAAGCATGGCCGAGGCCTATTTTATTTATAAACTCTTCGGTAGAAAGGTTATTTTTAAAAGGTTTAAAATTTTGGTGAAAGTTCGATAATTCTCGAATACTCATTTCCTCAATCAGCTCAAGATAAGGTGCAGCATAAGCAATAGTTTGATACCATTCTTCTACAGGTAAATTTAGTTGATCTGTTTGAAATCGTATTTTACCTTCTGTGGGGGGAAGCATACCTGCGAGAAGTTGCAGTAAAGTTGATTTTCCTGAACCGTTTGGGCCGGTTACTGCTAAGGATTGATTTTCCTTTATAGAAATAGAAAAGTTCTTAAAGATCCATTCTTTGTTGAATTTCTTTCCGATTTTTTCGGCAACAATTTCCATGTGTTATGAAGAAATGGAGTATAGGTAGGGTTTTACTCAACTATTGAGTAAAACCTTTCATAATGCCTCTGTCAGAGTTTTGGATGAAATTAATAATTTCATCTTTTTCTTTAGAAGGAGGGAAGTCTACTTCCAATATTTGAATTGCTTTTGAAGTGTTGTACCCCTTTAAATAAATATTACGATAGATATTTTGTATCTCGTTTATTTTTTCATTGGCAAAACCTCTTCTTCTTAATCCTATTGAATTAATACCACAATACGAAAGTGGTTCTCTTGCTGCTTTTGTAAAAGGAGGGACATCTTTTCTTACCAAAGACCCTCCGGAAATAATGGTATGGGCTCCAATTTTAACAAACTGGTGCACGGCGGTAGTTCCACTAATAATCGCCCAATCGTCTACAATAATATGACCGGCTAATTGACTGGCATTTCCAATAATGCAATTATTGCCTATCACACAATCGTGCGCAATGTGTACATAAGCCATCAACAAACAGTTTTTTCCAACAACGGTTGTAAACTTATCTTTGGTGCCACGGCTTACTGTTACGCACTCTCGTATAACCGTACCATCACCAATAACGGCAGTAGTTTCTTCACCGTCAAATTTCAAATCCTGTGGAATAGAGGAAACAACTGCACCGGGAAATATCTTGCAATTTTTCCCAATACGAGCACCTTCCATGATGGTCACGTTGGAGCCAATCCAAGTACCTTCGCCAATTTCTACATTTTTATAGATAGTAGTAAAGGGCTCTATTACCACGTTAGTTGCTATTTTTGCTTCAGGATGAATGTATGCTAGGGGTTGATTCATTTTTGAAATAGAACTATTGTATATGTTTATAAATGTTAATGTTTTTTTACCATACTAGCGGTTACCGTTGCTTCACACACCAATTGACCTGCAACAAAAGCTTGTCCGCTTAGTTTAGCAATGCCTCTTTTTATCGGTGCAAGTAACTCGCATTTGAATATAAGTGTATCACCTGGTAATACTGTTTTTCTAAATTTACAATCTTCAATAGCAAGAAAATAAGTCCAGTAGTTTTCAGGATCCGGAACAGAATTTAAAACAAGAATTCCACCTGTTTGTGCCATTGCTTCAATCTGTAAAACGCCTGGCATTACAGGGTTTCCAGGGAAGTGCCCTTGGAAAAAAGGCTCGTTAATCGTAACATTTTTTACGCCTACCACCACATTTTCTTCCAAGTGAATGATTTTGTCTACCAGTTTGAAAGGGTAGGTATGGGGAAGTGCTTTGTATATAGAGTTTACATCCATTACAGGAGGATGACTCGGATCGTATTTAGGAGCCTGATTCCTGGAGGTCTCCTTCATTAATTTTTTAATTTTTTTGGCAAAAGCTACATTGGCAGCATGTCCCGGACGAGCTGCTAATATCTGTGCCTTTAAAGGTCTTCCGATGAGCGCAAGATCACCTATTACGTCTAAAAGTTTATGGCGGGCAGGCTCATTATTGTAGCGAAGCTCAACGTTGTTTAATATGCCTTCTTTTTTAACTTCTACTTTTTGTTTGTTAAATAATTTGGCGAGGGACTCCAATTCATCGTCTTTTACAACTCTGTCCACTACTACAATGGCATTGTTAAGATCTCCGCCTTTAATTAGATTTTGCTTATGCAACATCTCAAGTTCATGCAAAAAGCAGAACGTTCTGCATGCAGCAATTTCCTTTGAGAATTGTGTGATGTTTGTAAGGGAAGCGTGTTGACTTCCTAATACGGGAGAATTGTAATCCACCATGACTGTCACCCTGTAGTCATCCAATGGCAGAGCAGCAATTTCAATTTGATTTTCTTCGTCTTTGTAAAAGATGCTATGAGGAATTTCATAGAAATTTCGGAGCGCATTTTGTTCTTCCATTCCTACGGCTTCTAATACCTCCACAAAAGGTTTAGAGCTTCCATCCATAATTGGAGGTTCTGGTCCATCCAACTGAATAAGAATATTATCTATCTGAAGTCCTACCAAAGCGGCAAGAGTATGTTCTACGGTATTTACCCTCGCTCCGTTTTTTTCAATGGTTGTGCCGCGTGATAAGTCTACTACATAATCCACATCGGCTTCTACCTTTGGTTGGTTTGCTAAATCGGTTCTTTGGAAAACGATTCCATGATTTATGGGAGCGGGGACAAAAGTCATGTTCACCTTTACTCCAGTATGCAATCCTACGCCGGAAAGTGTTACCGACTTCTTGATTGTTTGTTGTTTTTGATTCACACTAAATTGTTTAAAATAATATTCGCTTCAATCATTTCTTAAAAATGATTGAAAAATCAATGGTATAACGTAATGTGTAATGGAAAGTACGTTATAAAGACTGCAAATGTAGTATTTTTTCTTCCAATTCCTCAATGCGTTTTTGTAATTCGGGCAATTTTTTAAACACAGAGGCGGATTTAAGATGGGAGGTATAGTCAAAGGCGGGAGAACCTAAAATTGCGGTTCCTTCTTTCACAATCGATTTACTTACACCCGATTGTGCACCGATATTTGTTTTATTAGCAATCGTAAGATGCCCAATTATTCCTGCCTGACCACCAATCATTGAGCTTTCCCCCAGTTTGGTCGAGCCGGAAATTCCTGATTGTGCAGCGATAACAGTGTTTTTGCCAATTTCTACATTATGTGCTATTTGGATGAGATTATCCAACTTTACACCGTCTTGAATAATTGTGGATCCCATAGTAGCACAGTCTATTACCGTGTTGGCACCCACATCAACGTGGTTTCCAATTAATACATTGCCTATTTGAGGGATTGTTTTATAGGTTCCATTAACTTGCGGAGCAAATCCAAAACCATCGCTTCCAATTATGGCACCAGACTGGATGGTACAATGATGTCCTATTATTGTATCCGAGTATATTTTGACGCCGGAATATAAAATACTATTATCTCCGATATGTACATTGTCTCCAATATATACATGGGGATATATTTTTACATTTTTGCCAATTTTACAATTGTTTCCAATATAAGAAAAAGCACCGCGGTAAATGTTCTCACCTGTTGCTGAATTTTCGCCAATAAAGCTGGGATTTTCTATTCCTTTCTTTACAAAGCTGATTATTTTATGATATTCCTCCAATAAAGTGCTGAAACTTGTATAAGGGTCATCTACTTCGATAAGTGTAGCTTTAATGTTATCCCGAGCCGAAAAGTCCTTGCTTACAATCACAACACTTGCTTCAGGAGTATCGTAGATGAAATTTTCGTATTTGGGATTGGAAAGAAAAGCGATACTACCGGAGGTAGCCTCTTGTATTTTGGCAAGTCTGTTTACCTTAAGAGTTTCAGTACCTTTAACAGTTCCTCCAATTAGGAATGCAATTTCTTTCGCTGTAAATTCCATTTAGAAATGGTATTATAAATTTAATACTATTACAAATATACATATTTTGGAGAGCATAAATAGTGTTTTAACACAATTTTGCTCATTGCTTTAATATTTTGCAAATCAGAAGCTTCTGCTATATCTTCTACTTTTCCGCTTTTCCTTAAAATATTAATTTTCTCAGAACCCGAAACGTATGCTTCGTTGTTGATAATGCCTTCAATTAGAAAATAATTCACTAATTCCTCTCGTATGGAGAGCTTTTTTGCAATGTCAAATTTCTTTTCCTCTACGAAGTTTTTATCAAATGGGTTGGGTGAAATTAATATTCCAAATAGATGTCGATCAATAATCCCCTTTGAAAGTCTGGAAAGTACAAAATCAGGATTAATTTGCCATTTTTTTAAACTTACCAAAATATCATAATCATCAATACTTAGAAAGGCATTCAGGTAACCTTTGGTATCTTTCTGCGTTTTTTCTGAAATTGGATTAAAAAGGAAATAATCCAGGGCCGTTCCTGTAGCGATATCCAAACTGCCTGACAGTGCTAATTCTTTTGCTCTTCGAATGATTTGTATGAGCATATTTTCGGCACAAACAGTTGTTTTGTGCAGATAAACCTGCCAGTACATTACTCTTCTCGCAATCAAAAAATGTTCAATACTATAAATCCCTTTTTCGTCTAGTACAAGATTGTCTTCTGCAATGTTAAAAAGTTTAATAATACGATCAGAACCAATAGTACCTTCCGAAACCCCGGTGTAGAAACCATCGCGCTTTAAATAATCCAGTC
>DATHPH010000371.1:0-2788 GCA_035484095.1 Cytophagaceae bacterium
AAAGTGGTTAAAAAAGGTCGGTTACAACCCGGCAAAATGTTCGTGGCAGATTTAGAACAAGGCAGAATTATTTCTGACGAAGAATTGAAAGAAGAAATATGCAGTCGTAAACCTTATAAAGCCTGGCTCGAAAAACATAAAATCCGGATTAAAGAACTCCCTGAACCTGCTTACAAATGGGAACAACCGGAAGAAAAATTACTTATCAAAAAACAACAATGTTTTGGTTACTCCTCCGAAGACCTTAAGGTAATCATTACAGAAATGGCTGAAACGGGAAAAGAGCCATTAGGATCAATGGGTACGGATACTCCCCTTTCGATCTTATCAGACAACGCTCAACACCTTTCCAATTATTTCAAACAACTCTTTGCCCAAGTTACCAACCCTCCTATAGACCCAATTAGGGAAAGAATGGTGATGTCGTTGGTTTCTTATGTAGGAGGCTCTTTAAATCTTTTGGATGAAACTCCGGAACATTGTCGTACCGTAGAATTACATCAACCAATTCTTGCCAACAAAGAGCTTGAAAAGCTAAGACATATTGATAAAAAGCATTTTCAAACAAAAACACTGGACATTTATTTTAAAGCGGATGGAAATGAAGGAAGTCTTGAAAAAGCATTAAAAAGAATTTGCCAGTATGCTTCAGATGCCGTCAACGACGGTTATTCCATCATCATTCTTTCTGATAGGAAAATAGACAGTGCTCATGCTCCTATTCCAACCCTTTTGGCTACCGCTGCTGTACACCACCATCTGATTCGCGAAGGACAGAGAGGTAAAGTAGGTCTTGTAATAGAAGCCGGTGATGCATGGGAAGTACATCATTTCGCTACATTAATCGCTTTTGGTGCCTCCGCTATAAATCCGTATTTGGCTTTTGAAACCATCGTAGGTTTAAAGAAAGATAACATCATAAAAGTAGATTTTACGGAAGATAAATTATTCTACAATTATATTAAATCCGTAAATGAAGGATTGTTAAAGGTATTCTCAAAAATGGGAATCTCTACAATGCAGTCTTATCAGGGAGCACAAATTTTTGAGGCGCTGGGAATTTCGAAAAAAGTAATTGATAGATATTTTACGAATACAATTTCCCGAATAGAAGGTCTTAGTCTTGACGGAATAGCAAAAGAGGCATTAATCAAGCACAAGTTAGCGTTTCCTGAAGTTGAAACACCAGGACCAAAACTGGAAGTAGGTGGTATTTATCAATGGAAAAGACGTGGAGAATACCATTTATTCAATCCGCAGACCATTCATTTACTTCAACAGTCTACAAAAAACAACGATTATAACGTTTTCAAAAAATATTCTAAACTGGTAAACGACCAGACTCAAAAGGCAGCAACCTTAAGAGGATTGTTAAAATTCAAATCGGCTGAATCAATTCCCGTTGAAGAAGTAGAACCGATTGAAAACATATTGAAACGTTTTGCAACAGGTGCAATGTCATTTGGTTCAATTTCGCACGAAGCACATTCCACCTTGGCAATTGCCATGAACAGAATTGGTGGAAAATCCAATTGTGGGGAAGGTGGTGAAGATGAAATGCGTTTTGAACCTCTGCCAAATGGAGATTCGATGCGGTCAGCCATTAAACAAGTAGCCTCAGGCCGTTTTGGTGTTACCAGTTATTATCTGGCAAATGCAGATGAATTACAAATCAAAATGGCACAAGGTGCTAAACCAGGTGAAGGAGGTCAATTACCAGGACACAAAGTAGATGATTGGATAGGTCGTGTTCGTCACTCTACGCCAGGGGTTGGATTAATTTCCCCTCCTCCGCACCATGACATTTATTCTATTGAAGATTTAGCTCAGCTTATCTTCGACCTTAAAAATTCAAATCCAAAAGCACGGATTAACGTGAAATTGGTTTCTGAAGCAGGAGTAGGCACTGTAGCGGCGGGAGTGGCAAAAGCACATTCGGATGTAGTATTGATATCCGGTTACGATGGTGGTACTGGTGCGTCACCGATTAGTTCGATCAAGCATGCCGGATTACCATGGGAACTTGGCGTGGCGGAAGCACATCAAACCCTTGTAAAAAACAAACTACGAAGCCGAATTGTTTTACAAGCCGATGGTCAAATGAAAACCGGGCGCGATTTGGCAATAGCCGCTTTGCTTGGTGCCGAAGAATTTGGTGTAGCAACAGCTGCGCTGGTAACTTCAGGTTGTATCATGATGCGCAAATGTCATCTAAATACTTGTCCTGTTGGCGTAGCTACTCAAAACAAAGAACTTCGTGCACTCTTTACCGGTAAACCAGAACATGTTGTTAATCTTTTCCATTTTCTTGCTTCCGAATTAAGAGAAATTATGGCAGAACTTGGCTTCCGAAAATTAACAGACATGGTAGGAAGGGTTGACATGCTTGAAATGAGAAAAGATATTTCTTTCTGGAAACATAAATCTGTTGATCTAAGCAAAGTATTGTTTAAAGCACCTGCAGAAGAAGGAGTGGGTCTTTATAAAATGGAAGAGCAAGACCACGGCATTGACTCCATTCTCGATCATACTCTGATTGAGTCAGCAAAACCAGCTTTGGATAAAAAAGAAAAGGTATACAAAGAATTCAAAATCATAAATCTGAATCGTTCTGCAGGAACAATGTTGTCCTACGAAATTTCTAAAAAATACAAAGGAGCAGGGCTTCCGGAAGATACAATTCATTACAAGTTTACTGGTTCTGCGGGACAAAGTTTTGGTACATTCTGTGCACCCGGAATTAAATTTGAATTAGAAGGCGAGGCAAATGATTATTTTGGAAAAGGAT
>DATHPH010000372.1:0-5316 GCA_035484095.1 Cytophagaceae bacterium
GGTAAAAATGTAAAAATATGTGCTTCGCATGCAGGTCTTACGCTTGGAGAAGATGGTGCGACACACCAAATATTAGAAGACCTTGGAATGATGAAAATGCTTCCGGGGATGGTGGTAATAAATCCTTGTGATTTTAATCAAACAAAGGCTGCTACTATGGCAATTGCAGAATATGTCGGTCCTGTTTATCTTCGTTTTGGTCGTCCTGTTGTTCCTAATTTCACGATGGCAAATCAAACCTTTGAGATTGGGAAAGCCTGGATGGTAAACGAAGGAAAAGACGTTTCCATATTTGCTACCGGTCACTTGGTTTGGGAAGCGATATTGGCAGGTGAGATGTTGGCTGAAAAAGGAATTGATGCAGAAATTATCAATATTCATACTATAAAACCATTGGATACTTCGGCAATATTAGCTTCTGTAAAGAAAACAGGATGTGCCGTATCTTGCGAAGAACACAATGTATTAGGCGGTTTAGGTGAAAGCATTGCACATGTATTGGCTACTAATTATCCTGCACCACAAGAATTTGTGGGTACAAAAGATACCTTTGGCGAATCAGGCACCCCAGATCAGTTAATGGAAAAATACGGCTTGAAAGCAAAAAATATTGTAGAATCAGTATTGAAAGTTTTAGACAGAAAAAAGGCATTGGTGTAAAAATATTTTTTATACTTCATGAAAGTAAAGGACGATAATTGTGTGTTATAATAAATAAGATCATACGTGGTTGAACGACCTAAATGATTATTAATTGGAAACAATCCAACTGCAAATCCGGATAAAGAACTGCAAAGTGGTTTTGTTGTTTTCAAACATTTTGAGGAGGGAGATCCTGAAATTTTATTGTATTATAACACCCGATTACTGTTTTACAAATAAGATACATTGTTTTATAGAAATGATGAAAACTATAAAATTATAAATTGTTGCTAAACAATTATAGTATGAAAGTGAAATTTTTTAGTTTACGTCCTTTTGAAGAAAACCATTTAAGGAATGCAAATTCGAAGCATCATGAAATTAGTTTTGAAACAACCTCTTTGTCTATTGAAAATGTAGCCTTAGCAGAGGGCTATGAAACCATTTCTGTTTTTACCAACGATGATTTATCAAAGTCTGTACTTCAAGAATTAAAATTAAAAGGTATTCGGTACATTGCTATAAGAGCTACCGGTTATGATCAGGTAGATCTGGAATATGCTTTTCAAAATGAAATGGCAGTAGCCAATGTTCCGGAATATTCTCCTTATGCAATAGCAGAACATGCTGTTGCATTAATGCTGGCACTCAACAGAAAAATAATTCTTTCGGATAAACAAGTGAAACAATATAATTTTTCGCTCAACAATCTCATCGGTTTTGATATGCATGAAAAAACCGTTGGCATTATTGGAATGGGAAAAATAGGGGGAAGTGTCGCCAAAATTTTAAATGGATTTGGTTGTAAAATTATGGCTTACGATGTTGTTCATAATCCTTTTTGGGTGGAGAAATATGGAGTTACTTATTGTAGCAAAGAAGAGATATTTACAAAGGCGGATATTATTACGTTGCATTGTCCGCTTAACGATCAAACAAGGTACACTATAAACAAGCAAAGTATCGTGCTTATGAAAACTGGCGTGATGATCATAAATTGTGGAAGAGGGGGATTGGTAAATACGGAAGAGGTGATAGAAGGCTTGGAAACAAAGAAAATAGGCTATTTAGGAATTGATGTATACGAAAAGGAAAAGGGAGTATTTTTTTTCGACCATTCAAGTGAAAAACTGACGGATCCTATTTTACTTAAACTGATGACTTTTGACAATGTAATAATTACGCCACATCAGGCGTTTCTTACTTCAACAGCTTTAAAAAATATTGCCGATACAACGTTTTATAATATTGATTGTTGGGCCAAAGGTGACAAAAGCAAAAATGAGCTGTATATGAATTCACCAGGCTAATTTTAAGTTATTTATTTAATGGTGCTTAAGACATACCATGATTATCAATAGCAACAGAACTCCAAATCAGAAGATTTTATAACTTTTGATATTAATATTAAATTAGCCATCTTTATAGTTAAATGTTACTAAAATGAAAACAAAAGCGCCCTTTCTTGTGATTTTTTTAATAATATCGTCTCTTTTTGTGGCGTGCAAAAAATACGAAGATGGTCCAAAATTCATTACACTTCGAAGTGTAAAAAACAGGCTTACAAACGGGAATTGGACATTGGATCAACTGACAATTGGAGGTACGGATTCTACTCAATTTTATGACTCCCTTGGTTTTAATTATAATTTTGCAAAAATAGTCGGTGGGACTTCGGATGGGAGTTCATATAGCTACACTCAAAATTTTACTTATCAGGGACAATTAGTGCCTGTATATGGAAATGTTTATTTTACAGATCATGGAAATAATATTCAAATGGTTATTGATAATTATAATTACACCTACGGGCAAAATCCCTTCCCTGCGGTGTTCTACAGCGCAAGTACCGGTAGTGCTCCTATATGGAAAATTATAAAACTAACAGAAGAAGATTTTTGGCTACAAACGAATTATAATGGACTTCCTTTTGTACTGAAATTAACCAAAGTCAAAAAGTAAGAAGTGAATAAATGTATTTTTCTTGATAGAGACGGAGTATTGAATGTAGATAATGTAAATTATGTATGGACTCCGGAAACTTTTGAAATTTTACCAGGAGTTCCTGAAGCACTAAAGATCCTAAAAGAGAGGGGGTATTATTTAGTGATCGTTACCAACCAATCAGGAATCGCAAAGGGAATTTATACGAAGGAAGACGTGTTAAATTGCCATTGGTACCTTCAGCAACAAACAGGAAATCTTATTGACGAACTCTATTTTAGCCCGTATCATAGTTCACAAACAGCAAGCCTTGCCAGTAAACCTGGAACATTATCCTTTGAAAAAGCAATTGCACGGTACAATATAGATATTCACCAAAGTTGGATGGTGGGCGATATGGAAAGAGATTTAATTCCAGCGAAAAAAATTGGATTAAAAACAATTCTAATTCCGCATAGAATACCAGATTCTGATTTTGCAGATTTCAAAGTAGATTCTTTACTGGAAGCGTGCAATTATATCTCATAATTGTAAGTTTTTCATTTTCTAAGATTATATTTGTACAAAGCATGGATATCTTTTAAGGTATTTCGGATGTGTATTATGTTTAAAAGCGTACTAGTTATTGGGTTTTTTTTTATCACATTCAGCCATTACGCTCAGGATGTACAGTTATCACAATATTACAATACACCTCTCTACCTTAATCCTGCTCTTGCTGGGGCAGGTTTGGATACCAGAATAGGTACCAATTACAGAATGCAATGGCCGGGTTTAACAAATCCCTATACCTCCTTTAGTGCATGGGCAGATCATGATTTTTATAAAAAAAGAAGTGGATTGGGTTTTGTAGTACAAAGAAGTGTACAGGGGAATACCAGTCTTAGAACTACCACGATGGATGCTATTTATTCCTACCAGATTAATATCACGGATCGGTGGACAGTAAAACCTGCCCTGGAAATTGGATTGGGAATGCGAGATTTTGATCTCAGTAAGTCCATCTTTGGGGATCAATTGACCAATAGCGGGGTTACGGGAAATGCAACAACGGATGCATTGGCTGGAACTTCTAATAATGTACTTTATCCGGATATTTCCAGTGGAGTAGTTGCCTACAATCGGAACCTTTGGCTGGGTGTCTCTTCGTATCATATAAACCGTCCTAACGAGGCATTTAGTGGAAATCAGAGAAGTCTTCTTCCAATTAAATGGAATTACATAGGGGGTTATAAAATTCTTCTTCAGGAAAGGCAAATTGCTTGGGGAGCTCCCATACAAGAAACCAGCATCACTCCTACCTTTCTGTATAAAACACAAGGTACAAGTCAGCAATTGGATCTTGGACTCTACATCAATCATAATTTTCTAATGGCGGGTTTATGGTACAGAGGTATTCCGGTTTTAAAGTATAGTGCAGGAGTTCCGAACTCCGAATCCATCGTATTGATGGCTGGTCTTAACCACAAAGGATTGACATTTTGTTATAGTTATGATGTGGTGGTTTCACAGTTGGCAGGTCTGAGCGGCGGTGCCCATGAGATTTCTCTTATTTACCAATGGCAAACGGATAAAACAAACAGGAAGGGTAAAAAAGGACATCGTCCCATGCCTTGCCCTAACGTAGATCGACAGTACAAACAAAAGACCTTTAACGAGTAATAGTTTCTATGAAAGTTTTAATAATTCATTGTGGTAAAACAGAAGAAAAGTATCTTATTACCGGCATTGATAAATATGAAAATCGGTTAAAACATTATTTGCAGGTAGAAACTATTTACCTGCCTCTTCTTAAAAATACTCAGGCCCTAAGCAAAGAAGCACAGAAAGAAAAAGAAGGCAAAAATATTTTATCGAAGATTCAGAATACCGATTTTGTAGTGCTGCTTGATGAAAAAGGAAAATATTTTACCTCTATCGATTTTTCAAAATATATTAATCAGCACCTAAATAGCGGCACCAAACGATTGGTCTTCGTTACAGGTGGACCTTATGGTTTTTCTCAGGAAATTTATGAAAAGGCACATTACAAACTATCCTTGTCTCCTATGACTTTTTCTCATCAAATGGTTCGGTTGTTTTTTATTGAACAATTGTACAGAGCTATGACCATTCAGAAAGGCGAGCCTTACCATCATGAATAAGACGAATTGCTTCCAATAATTTTATAAAAAAATCTTTTTACTAAAATGAAAATAAACGAATTTTTGGTAAAATCCATGTCGATTTCACATAAAGAAGCTGTTTCACTTATACGGAATACTAAAATCTTTGTGAATACTAAACCTGCAGCACAAAAACAACTTATTTCATTCCAAGATCAAATAGTTTTTGAAGAAAAAATACTTCAGAATGCAGGTGCCTTTTTCTACTATGCCTATTATAAACCATACGGCATTGAATGTACGATGAATGAAAATATTCCAGATAATTTACCGCAGGCAGTTGCTATTCCAAAACCTTTTTTTCCGATTGGCAGATTAGATAAAAATTCTGAAGGGCTACTGATACTTACCAACGATGGCAATACTTACGAAAAAGTTGCTAATGCAAGCAAATTTAAAGAAAAAGAGTACATCGTAACCGTTGACAAAGAATTATCGGAAGAGGTTATTCAAAAATTAGCGACAGGCATTACGATAATGGGGAAAAAGACAAGACCTGCTGAGGTAAAAAAAATTACTGATTCGGTCTTTACAATTATTCTCACTCAGGGATTAAACAGACAGA
>DATHPH010000373.1:0-3041 GCA_035484095.1 Cytophagaceae bacterium
TTTTTGTAATTTGATTTTTCAACTCATCCAGATTGTATCCGATTGCTAACTTCGCCGCAATTTTAGCAATTGGATAACCCGTAGCTTTTGAAGCCAAGGCGGATGAACGCGACACTCTAGGATTAATTTCTATACCAATAATTGTTTTATAATCGGTGCTCAATGAAAACTGTACGTTGCAACCTCCTGCAAACTGACCTATTCCATTCATCATTTTAATAGCCAAATCACGCATCTCCTGATACACTGTATCCGGCAACGTCATGGCAGGTGCCACAGTGATAGAATCTCCTGTATGGATACCCATAGGATCAAAATTTTCAATGGAACAAATGATGATGACATTGCCTAAATTGTCGCGCAATAACTCCAATTCATATTCCTTCCAACCTTTAATAGACTGCTCCACCAGAACCTCATGCGTGGGAGAGGCGTGTAACCCTGCTGTAAGTGCCGCATCAAATTTTTCCGGATCGTCTACAAAACCTCCTCCTGTACCACCAAGTGTAAAGGAAGGACGGATTACCAAAGGGAATCCAATGTCTTGCGCAATTTCTTTTCCCTGCAGAAAAGAAGTCGCCGTTTCACCCTTACAAACACCCACACCAAGTTCCAGCATCTTCAGCCTAAACTTCTCCCTGTCTTCCGTTGTCTCAATCGCATCAATATCTACCCCGATCATTTTGATTCCGTATTTCTTCCAGATACCTGCTTTATCACAATCAATAGCAAGATTAAGTGCCGTTTGCCCTCCCATGGTAGGTAGTACTGCATCGATCTTGTGCTTTTCCAGAATATGAATGATTGATTTCTTTTCTAAGGGAAGAAGGTAAACGTTATCGGCTGTCACTTTATCCGTCATAATGGTGGCAGGATTAGAATTAATAAGGGTTACTTCAATTCCTTCCTCACGAAGAGATCTGGAAGCTTGTGAACCCGCATAATCAAATTCACATGCTTGACCTATCACGATTGGACCGCTACCGATAATTAAAACCGACTTGATACTATTGTCTCTTGGCATTTTGCTTTATTTAATTTTATAAATAATGATTTTTTATTTTCTGTTTTCACGACCTGATAAACATATTTTTAATCCTCTCCCTTCTTCCTGTTCCGCACAAAATTGAGCAAAGGTATGGCAAAAACGCAGTAAACAAAATGAATAAATAGTAAAGATTTAAGCTGCATTTGTGAGCCTTCCAATATGCTGGATTACAAGCTGGTTATGAATAGATTGTAATAAAATAAGAAGGGGTTTGGCTAAAATGGTATTTTTAAAAGATTTTCTTTCATGTTTTTTGATTTTAAAGAAAGGCAATCGAAAAGAAAGGTTCTCAACATTTTATAAATTTTCAACCTTGGCTCTTTCTCATGTTATCTTTTATGTTAATCTTGTCATTCGATTAAATACTATCCTATTCCCTTTCATGCTGGAAATAAAAAATATATCAAAAAAATTCGAAGGACAAGAAAAATCTGCGGTGAATGATGTTTCCTTTTCTGTCAGAGAAGGTGAATTTTTTACCCTTACCGGAGAAAGTGGAAGTGGAAAATCTACACTTCTCAGACTCATCAAAGGATTAGAAGATCCGAACGATGGAGAAATATGGTTTGACGGAACTCTGGTGAAAGGCCCTTCCAAAAAACTTATTGCAGGTGAAGAGGGTATAGAACTGGCACATCAGGATTATAATCTTTTTCCTCTCCATACAGTTTATGAAAATATTCAATACATTATCCGCCATTTATCGGACGAAAACCAGAAACTGAAGATTTCAGAATTATTGGAAGTATTCCGCCTACATGATTATAAAGATAAAATCCCCGGGACTCTTTCGGGAGGACAGCAACAACGGGTAGCGATTGCAAAGGCACTCGCCGCCTCTCCCAAATTGCTTTTACTTGACGAACCTTTTAGCAACCTCGACATGATTCTCAGGGCTGAAATAAAAACCGAACTCGCTGATTATATCCGGCAGACAAAGGCGGCCGTTATCTTCGTGACACACGAAAGTGGTGACGCACTTTCTCTTTCAGACCGTGTAGCAATTATGAAAGAAGGTTCCATCGTACAAACTGGTTCTCCCGAAACCATTTATACCAAACCGGCAAATCCTTACGTAGCTTCCTATTTTGGCAATGCCAATATTGTAAAAGTAAAAGATTTGGAAAAGCTAAATGTTGCCGCTACAAAATCTCTGGCCACCAATGCGAAAGTTTGCATCCGCTATGAAGATGTGGAGCTTGCAGAAGAAAACAAAGCGATGCTGTATGCAAAAGTATTGCGCAAAGATTATTTTGGTTCCTGCTTCCGACTGGAGGTGCGGCTGGAAAGACTTCGTCTGTGGATGTATACAAATGCGTCATACGTCAAAAAAGGCGATATCATACCATTGAAAATAAATACAGAGAAAGTACATTTGTTTGAGTAGATACGAAAATTGATAACCCATAAATTCCAAAAAATAAAAGCGACATTGCCTATAATTAAACAACTGAAAATAAAGGGGAAATAAATATGGGTTTGATTGGAATTGAGCGTATAGAAAACGAACTTAATTAGGACAAAGAACAAATTTAAAAATCGGAGGACCTTGTTGCGATTACAATTCAATGAAAGAGTTGAAAAGACCAACGCTCATTAGGATACTTATTAGGCGTCTTGAATTGCCTCACAGCTGCAACGCCCATGCCACGAACCAAGAGCATTTCATTATTAATATGAATTTCTATCAAAAACAATTTTCACTTCCTGGCTACCCAAGGGGGTTTCATATTATTACGGCACAAGTTCTGAAAGCTCTTCCGGAAATAGCCGCTATCAGCACGGGCATGTTGCAGGTATTTATCAAACATACCTCTGCCAGTCTTACCATTAATGAAAATGCCGATCCGACGGTACGAATGGACTTTGAGAGTCATTTGAATAAACTGGTACCGGAAAATATGTCTTATTACCGTCATTCTGCAGAAGGTCCTGACGACATGCCCGCCCACCTAAAAACTTCAATCCTGGGGAGTTCCGTTACTATTCCCAT
>DATHPH010000374.1:0-5118 GCA_035484095.1 Cytophagaceae bacterium
CTCATAAAATTTATTTTATTGAGTTACTAATGTAGCGGCATTTCCAAAGGTCGTTATCGTATAATCGTTTTTATATTGAAGTCTATAATTCTGAAACAATTTAAATTTCAAATGTTATTTGGAGAGTGTAACAGAATCCATGGGACATGGGAGAATGTATAAAACCTCCTATGAACAGGTAATCAATAACAAAATCATTTGACTTAATAGAGTAACAATAGTATAAATACGGATTGACATTGTATGTTATATTATCTACCATTACTTCGTTGTTTATCTTTCCATCTTTACTTTACTTAATTTATAATAATTGTTTTTTTAGAATAAATAATATATGAAAATGACATTAAGTCGAAAAATATTAATAGGATTTATAGCTTGTACTCTGGTTTTAATTGTTGTGGCATTTTTTTCTTTTAGAAACAGTGAAAAATTTATTGATACCAATCAATGGGTGAACCATACTCATGAAGTAATGTATGAGTATGATCAGGTGTTGGCTGCTACGATAGATATAGAAACAGGTACAAGGGGTTTTGTAGTTACCGGTGAAGAACGTTTTTTAGAGCCCTACTATAGTGGAATAAAAAGATTGCCTGAACATTTGGGAAAAGTTAAAAGGTTAACAGGAGATAACCCCGTTCAGCAAGAAAATATAGCTGCCCTCAAAATACCTATTAACGAATCGCTTAGATTTCGGGCAGCAATAATAGCGGCACGAAGAAACAGTCCTGAGGAGGGATTTAAAATGGTCGCAAGTGGAAGAGAAAAACAATTGCAGGATGAGATAAGACGAATCGTTTCAAATTGTAAAGAAATTGAACAGTCGCTGTTGAATGAACGCGTGAAAGTCAGTGAGGAAGATGCTCGAAATTTCAATACCGTTTTTATTATACTCTTGTTGATTATTTCTGCAGTACTTGCTAGTGTCTACATGATCATCATGGCCAATTTGAGGGCACTTAAAAAAGCGGAACAGGAAAGTAATAATAAAAACTGGCTTTTAACCGGAAATTTTGAATTGAACGAAAAAACAAGAGGGGAAAGAGAGGCCGGAGAACTCGCCCAATCAGTGATCAGCCAGTTATGTATTTATTTGAAGGCACAAATAGGTGTGATCTATCTATATGAAAATGGTTATTTAACCCTTTCAGGAAGTTATGCCTTTCACTTCAGGAAACAGAATTCAAACATTATAAAACTTGGAGAAGGATTGGTAGGACAGGCGGCATTAGAGAAAAAAACGATTGTATTTACAGAAGTGCCGGATGATTATATAAAAATAAATTCAGGACTAGGAAATACGATACCAAAAAATATTGTTATGCTACCCTTGCTTCAAGACGGGAAGTTGAAAGGAGTTATTGAAATCGGAACGATACAAATGTTTTCTGATTTGGAAATGCAATTTTTAAATATGATAGCTGAAAATCTTGCTATTGTATTCAGTGCCGCCGAATCCCGAACCAAATTGAAAGAGCTGTTGGAAGAAACGCAACGACAGGCCGAAGAGTTAGAAGCCCAGCAAGAGGAATTGAGACAATCCAATGAAGAGTTGCATGAAAAAACAGGTCTGTTGGAGAAATCAGAAGCAGAGTTGAAAGCCCAGCAGGAAGAGTTACAACAAACGAATGAAGAGCTAGAAGAAAAAGCCAATTTACTTGGTGAACAAAAAAACAGACTGGAAGATGCTAAAATGGACATTGAAACGAAAGCAAGAGAACTCGAAGTTACGAGCAAGTATAAATCTGAGTTTCTGGCCAATATGTCGCACGAACTCCGTACACCCCTCAACAGCATACTGATCCTTTCACAATTGCTTTCAGAGAATAAAAATAAATTGCTTGGAGAAAAAGAAGTTGAGTTTTCAAGAAATATATATAATTCAGGAACCGACCTGCTTAACCTGATCAACGAAATACTCGACCTTTCGAAAGTAGAATCAGGCAAAATGGATCTGGATATAGTTGAAATTCCAGTGAACGAGATCCAATCGGATATCACTTCGATGTTCTCTGAAATGGCAAAAAGCAAAGACATCGAATTTGATATTCACTACAACGAGAAGGAATTAAAGCATGTTACAACCGACAAACAAAGACTGGAGCAAATCTTAAAGAATTTATTGTCGAATGCACTCAAATTTACAGACAAGAAAGGAAAGATTACGCTTTCCATTCAAAAAGTAAAATCGGGCATCCTGTTTAAAAATAAAAAGTTAGAGAATATACAGGAGGTGCTGTCATTTGCAGTGACAGATACAGGTATTGGCATTTCTCCTGAAAAGCAGTCACTGGTCTTTGAAGCATTTCAGCAAGCAGACGGTTCTACGAAAAGAAAGTATGGAGGTACAGGCTTAGGCCTTTCAATTAGTCGCGAATTAGCTTACGCACTTGGCGGCGAAATACAATTGAAAAGTGAAGAAGGAGTGGGGAGTACCTTTACATTATATATTCCATTTAAATTTGATACTTCTTCTTTTTTTTCTCACACCCGTGAATTGGTAGTAAAGGAAAATAAAAATGAACTCAAACAATATAAGGCTGTAAAATTTCCAATCTCAAAAGAAGAGGTGAACGATGATCAGGAGGATATTCATGAACATGAGAAAGTTATTCTTATTATGGAAGATGATCCTGAATTTTCAAAAATGCTTCTTGACTTTGTAAGACAAAGAAATTATAAAGGAATTGTAGCTTCCCAAGGAAATACGGGACTTAGTTATGCGAGGTACCACAAACCGGATGCGATTCTGCTGGATATGAAACTACCCGTAATGAATGGTGAGGATGTATTGAAAATCCTGAAAAACGATCCTGACCTTAGGCATATTCCCGTTCAGGTAATCTCAGGCTATGATAAGAGAAAAGAAGGAATGGAACTGGGAGCATTTGATTTTATACAAAAACCAATCAGCATAGAGGATCTGAAAAAAACTTTTGATAAAATTGAAGAGTTCATAAGTAAAAAGCTAAAGAAGCTTCTTGTGGTTGAGGATAATGAAAATCAAAACCAGGCGATACGTGAACTAATCGGGAATGGTGATGTAAAAAGTTATTCTGCCTATTCGGGTATAGAAGCTTTAGCAATGATGAATAAAGATCATTTTGATTGTGTGATCGTCGATCTGATGTTACCCGATATGACAGGATTCGAACTGTTGGAAGACATAAAGAGCAGTGACAAATTCAGAAAGGTTCCCATCATCGTATATACAGGAAAAGATTTGTCTAAAGAGGAAAATAGTCGTCTAATGAAATTTGCAAATACTGTAGTACTTAAAACTGCTAATTCACATGAACGATTACTGGATGAAACAATGCTCTTCCTGCATCGGGTAGAATCGAAACTTCCAAAAGAGAAACAAAATATTATTCGTAAACTTCATCGAACAGATGAGGTATTGAGGAATAAAAAAGTACTTATCGTGGATGATGACATCCGGAATATATATTCTCTGACAAACGTATTGGAGGAAGAAGGTATGAGTTGTCTAACGGCTGAAAATGGGATGGTGGCTATAAAAATGCTGAAAGAAAATCCTGCTATAGACATTGTACTGATGGATGTTATGATGCCTGAAATGGATGGATATGAAGCTACAAAAGAAATTCGGAAGATAAGCCGATTTGAAAAGCTTCCTATTATTGCTCTAACGGCAAAAGCAATGAAAGGAGACAGGGAAAAATGCCTTGAAGTAGGAATGTCTGATTATGTATCAAAACCCATAAACATTGAACAATTGCTTTCTCTTATGCGAGTTTGGTTATACCGTTGATATCGTTGGACTATGGAAATATTAAAAAACAAAACAGTCTTAATCGTAGACGACGAGAGCGCTAATATATATGCACTTCGAAATTATCTCGAAACAGTTGAAATGAAAATAGAAGTAGCATATAACGGTGAAGAAGCGATTACATTTTTATCAGAGAAGAAAAGTGTAGACATCATTTTGCTGGATATGATGATGCCTATAATGGATGGGTATGAAATGCTTCATGTATTAAGAAACAGTGATTCATTGAAACATATTCCTGTGATTGCGTTTACCGCTAAGGCAATGAAAGGAGATCGAGAAAAGTGTCTTGAGGCAGGTGCCTGGGGTTACATTTCAAAACCCGTTAACTTGAAAATTCTTATAGACCTAATAACCCAATGGGTGTAATGATGGATATTGACAATAAAGAACTTAAGAAACTACTAGAATCAATATTATATATATACGGATACGATTTTACAGAGTATGCTGAAGCTTCTGTAATAAGAAGGATCAATAATTTTATGATCACAAAAAAAATTGAAACGATGGAAAAGTTGGGGAAAATGATCTTGCAAGATGAAAAGCTTTTCGAAGAATTCGTTCAGCACATTTCTGTTACGGTAACGGAAATGTTTCGAGACCCCTCTTTTTACAAGAGTCTTCGTGAAAACGTAATGGGTCGTCTTGCTACCTATCCATTTATTAAGATCTGGGTGGCAGGTTGTGCAACTGGCGAAGAGGTGTATTCAATCGCTATACTTTTGAAAGAAGAAGGATTATTGAACCGTTCAGTAATTTATGCTACCGACATTAATCAAAAATCACTTCAGATTGCAAAAGAAGGAATTTATGCTCTTGAGAACATGAAATCACATACGACCAATTATCAGAAGTCAGGAGGTGTGAAATCATTTTCCGAATATTATAAAGCAAAATACAATTCCGTGATATTCGATAAATCCCTGAAACAAAACATTGTTTTTTCGCCGCATAATCTTGCCGTTGACAGGTCATTTAATGAGTTTCAGTTGATCATTTGTCGGAATGTACTGATTTATTTTAATCAGCAACTTCAAAATAATGTCATTTCTCTTTTTTACGAAAGTCTTTGTACCCTTGGGTTTCTTGGGCTTGGTAGTAAGGAGTCTCTTTTGTTTTCTGAAAACAGAAAACATTTTGGCGAAATTGACCGAAAAGAGAAAATATTTGTAAAAAAACAATAAGAATTTGACAGAAGAGAGCAAATACCATGCTGTTGTTATAGGGGCTTCCGCCGGAGGGTTGTTTGCACTTTCAACACTACTTGAAAAACTTCCTCCTGAATATCCTTTTCCTGTCGTTGTAGTACAGCATCG
>DATHPH010000375.1:0-4126 GCA_035484095.1 Cytophagaceae bacterium
AGATGTTTTAAAAGTTGAATCAACTGCATTAGAGAAACTTGCTGCTGAAGTAGGTGCTGCAGATCTTAAATTTGACCAGGTAATTGCCATGGTTAGGCCTTCTTCCAGAATTGTTGCCGCTGGTACTAAATACGAGGCAGAAATGTTCCTTGCAGCTTCTGCAAGTACCATTACTCCAACTATGACTGCCAGAGGACAGAACTTACAGGTAGATTCAAAAACCAAAATTGGTAAAGTAAGTTTCATGGCTCAGGCAGGAGGTGCATTTGATGCAAAAGAAAATGCATTTAAACAACAATGGGAAGGTAAAGTAACCTTTAAATTTAAAGGGAAAGATACGACCTTCATTGTGAAAACAGATTACTATGTAGCGAAACCTGTTATTCAGGTTCAATCAGGTTCCGTTTCTGCACTTTATAGAAATTGTGGTAACGAACTTACGGTAATGGTTCCTGCTCTTGGTCAAGAGTACAGACCTGTATTTACCGCTACTGGTGCTGATGTTATCAAAGGTGCTAAATTGGGTGATGTTACGTTGGTACCAACGGGTACTGCTGTGAAACTTAAAGTTTCTAGTAATGGTAACTACATTGGCGATCAGGATTTCAAAGTTCGTTTGATTCCGAAACCTGAAATTCAGGCGTTGTCGAATGGTAAACCGGTTGATGAGAAACAAGGTGTTCCTTCTCCTGGTCCAAGGTCAATTACAATGAAAGCTCTTCCTGACGAAGGATTTAAAACATTCCTTCCAAAAGATGCTCGTTACAGAGTGTCAGAATGGGATTGTATTCTTGTAAGAGGTAAAAGACCTGTTGCAACGCAAAAAGTGACTTCTGAAACTGCAAATCTTGCTTCGTTTGCTGCTCAGGCACAACCAGGTGATAGGATTTTAATTGAGGTAAAAACGGTAATCAGAACAAACTATCAGAACAAAACTGAGACGGTTAATTTAGGTACTGTAATTAAAAACATACCTCTGCATTAATTAGAATAAATTAAACAAGAAAGGTTATGAAAAAGTTAGGTGTTATTTTATTGGGTTTGGTAATGTCTGCTGGTGTAGCAGTAGGTCAAGAAAAGGCTGACTCTGCTGTTGCTGAAAAGACGGGTGCGACGAATGGAGATAATGGATACAATCCACTTTCCGTGAGACCGATTCACGTTTCTGATATTATGTGGAAGAAGACGTTGATTAGAGCTGTTGATTTGCGCGAGAAACAAAATAAACCTTTGTTTTCCAAAAACAGAGAGATTACAAGATTGTTAATCGATGCAGTAGCAAAAGGAGATATTACACCTTATGCAAATGATTCATTGGATAGAAAAATTACTATCGATGAGTTTAACGAGGCAATTAAAATTCCTATTGAAGGCGGTGAAATGACTGCTGAGGAAAAAGAAATTGCTTTAGCAAATGGTGATTCTTCTGTTCTTCAAACTGGTGGCCCCTCTTATTATTTCCCAACGGATATTTATCAAATGGAAATAAAAGAAGACCTGATTTTTGATAAACAAAGATCAAGATTGTATTACGATATAATTGCGATTACTATTTTCGTTCCTGCTGATCAACCTCAGAACGTAAAAGGTATTCAACAAGTAATTGCATCATTCTCTTACAAAGAGCTGGTAGAAAAGTTGTTTAAAGACAACCCTAAAGCTATTTGGTTTAACGTGCAGAATGATCAACAACATAAAAACTTGGCGGATGCTTTTGATTTGAGATTGTTTAGTTCTTATATTATTAAGGTATCGAATCCTAATGATTCTTATTTAGTGGATATTTATGGAGGAGATCAGGTAAAAGGTATTATGTCTTCCCAGTGGGCTGCTATGGAACTTCTTGAGTTCGAGCATAATCTTTGGGAATTTTAATCCGGATCAATCCGGATTTTATAAAAAAGGGGAAGTATTTACTTCCCCTTTTTTTATTTCAAATGCGCTCTTATTTTTCTTGCTTTGGCTGTTCCTACTATTTCAATTAGCTCTTCCTCGGAGGAGGCTTTTATTCTTTGGATACTTTTAAAATGTGTCAAGAGTTTTTCTATTGTTGCTTCTCCAATATCCGGTATATCTTCTAAACTTGATTTTATACTTGTTTTGCTTCTTTTATTTCTATGATGTGTAATGCCAAAACGATGTGCTTCATCCCGCAAGTTTTGGATGAGTCTTAGTGACTCGGATTTTTTATCGATGTAAATAGGAAACTCGTCTCCCGGAAAGAAAATTTCTTCCAGATTTTTTGCAATACCGATAATTGGAATTTTGCCATATAATTTCAGATCCGATAAGGCCATCACAGCAGAACTTAATTGCCCTTTGCCACCATCTACAATAATTAGTTTAGGCAAGGGTAAATTTTCTTCTATGCAGCGTTTGTAACGCCTTGTAATAACTTCGTACATGGTAGCAAAGTCGTTCGCTCCTACCACCGTTTTTACATTAAAGTGCCGGTAATCTTTATTTGAAGGTTTTGCATTTCTAAAACAAACCATAGCTGAAACGGCATCAGTGCCTTGGAAATTCGAGTTGTCAAAACATTCGATATGGTCCGGAAGCTCTTTTAGAGAAAGGTCTTTCTGAAGAGTTTCCATGATTCGCTTGCTGCTATCTTCTGCATTTATAAAATTCAGTTTTTCAAGCCGGTATGTGCTGTTTTTTAAGGATAAATCGTGTAACTTTTTCTTGTCTCCTTTTTGTGGAATTGTAGTTTGTATTTCTTCCAGTGGATACTCTATTCCTACATTAAGCACAATTTCTCTAGAGTCATCTTTCAAGGCTTCTCTGGTATCCACAATTGCTTGTACTAATATTTCAGAATCCTCTTCGTTTAGCTTTTTCTTAATATCAATCGTTTTCGACTGAAGGATAAGACCATTAATTATTTTGAGATAATTTACAACCGCATATTTTTCATCGCTGACGATGGTAAAAACAGAAAGATTTTCGATGCTTGGACTTACGACAACGGAATTTTTATGAAAGCGGTCAAGACTTTCTAATTTAGTTCGATAATATTCGGCTTTCTCAAATTCTAATTTTGATGAGGCCTCTTGCATGTGTTCTCTAAAATAATTTCGTACCGGATTGATATTTCCCTTTAAAATGTTAGTGGTTAATTTTACTTTATTTAAATATTCCTCTTCGTTGTCGAGTCCTTCGCAAGGGCCTTTGCAATTTCCAAGATGGTATTCTAAGCAAACTTTGTATTTGCTTTCGGCAATTTTTTTTTCACTGAGATTTAAAGCACAAGTCCGTAATTGGAATATCTTATTGACAAGTTCTACAACAGTGTTCATCGCTCCAACGCTCGTATACGGGCCAAAATAAGCACCAAGATTTTTATCAATTTTTCTGGTGGTAACCACGCGTGGAAACCGTTCATTAGTCAAAAGAATATAAGGATATGTCTTATCGTCGCGAAGAAGTATATTGTATTTTGGTTGATGTTCTTTGATGAGCGTATTTTCAAGTATTAAGGCATCAAACTCAGTGTTTACAATCGTGTATTCAATATCGTCAATCTGTGAAACTAATTTCCTTGTTTTGATATCAAGTGATTCTATACGTGAAAAATAACTGGTTACTCGTTTTCGTATATCTTTGGCTTTGCCAACATAAATTAATTCTTTAGAAGTATTAAAATAGCGGTATACACCGGGCTTTTCCGGAAGGTTTTTGATACTATTTTTTAAACGTTCTTCGGACATAATTATTTAATTAAAAATAATTTGGTATGTCTTGTTTTACTTTGTGAAGGAATGTTGAATCGTGGCTATTTGTCTCCTTTTGTACATATCTTTTACAATCAATTTCTAAAGAAATTTTTGATTTAGGTCTTGGGAATCTTTCTTTTTTAAAATTCAATTCTGGATCTTCAAAAATGGATTGCATGTAATAAGCCCATACAGGCATGGCAGTGCGTGCACCTTGCGCAAAATCAAACCCTCTCAGGTGTATACAACGATCTTCTCCTCCCACCCATACACCGGTGGTAAGTTTAGATACTAAGCCAATGAACCAACCGTCCGAATAGTTTTGTGTGGTGCCGGTTTTGCCTCCAATTTCGGCACCTATTCCAAGCAACTTAAAACTATTTAAGCCTAAAGCAGTGCCACCTCTCTCC
>DATHPH010000376.1:0-4085 GCA_035484095.1 Cytophagaceae bacterium
TTTCATGCAGTCTATCCGTGACTCCATAGATGCGTACGGCAAAAGAATCAAATATAAATTTTTACTTACTGCTGCATTGGGTGCCAACAAATCCAACATGGAATTTATCGAGTGGGATAAAATCAAAAATATCTTAGACTACTTAAATCTTATGACCTATGACTACAATGGAACATGGAGTCCTGAAGCAAATCATCAGACTGCCCTTTATGAACCTAAAGAAGGATGGGGAGGAAGTTTGGATGGCTCCTTAAAATTGCTGACAACTACCTACAATGTACCAGTCGAAAAAATCAACCTCGGAGTAGCCTTTTATGGAAGGTCCTTGCTGATGAAAGGGCCAGGAGAAGACATTTACAGTAAAAACCATCTTGCCCTCGCAGACAGTATAACCTATTCAACAGACTTAGGAATGCCTCAGTATTATGATATCCTTTTAAAAATGAAAAATTTTGAAAGAAGATGGGACGATGTAGCAAAAGCTCCTTATCTGATTGGTACTCCTGGCAACCGAAATACTTTTGTTTCATACGATGACGAGCAATCGGTCCGATTGAAATCAGAATATGTGATGAAAAAAGAAGCGGCGGGTGTTATTATTTGGGACATCACAGGTGATTATATTGAAAAATCAGAAGGTTCCGGAGCCATTAAAGGAACTCCTCTCGCCAATATTATTTATGATGTTTTTCAACCTTGCCGTAGAAAGCAAATCAAAAAAAGGTGGAGATAAAAATATTTATAGTGTCAAACTATCAGAATTATTAAGCTAATGTCAGTAATCCTAAAAATAACAATGGTCAGAATCCAGATATTCAGAGTAGCGTGCCTTTTGCTCTTGTTACATGCTTATGCGGCCACTTCCTTTATGTATGCAAAAGGTCCGTCTGATAGTTCAGAGGTTTCTTTCGTTTCCTTCAGCAAAAAGAAGACAAGCCCATCCCCTTTTGTCAGTAAAATAATGAACCAGCTAAACGGAAGAAGTTTATTGGATAGTAATTTTAAAAAACTCCCTTCTGGCTTTTCTTTCAATGATATTAAGGTTTCCGGTACTGTACGATTTATTACAATTGTAAGGGACATGCAAAAATCCTACAGCGACATGATCACTTCACCAAAAAATATTTCTTTTACCGATTATCCGATAGTAGGTGTAGGGACAAACAACAACGGTGGTTTCCCTGTAGTTGAACTTAATTTAGCCAATAACCCCATGTCGAAATTCTTGTTTAATGTTGGTTACTCTATGGGGAATACTTTCACAGGGCAAACCTATGACACCACCCACGCAAAAACAATAAGTTCCAGACAAAATCTTAGATTTTCCGGAAAATGGAATTCGGGACCAATCCGGGTTGGTATAGATGCCGGTGGACTTATCTGGACAAAACTGAGTCGTCTTACCATGGGACAAGCACAATACCGAGACAATTATTCCGACAGAGTTCCCTGGGATTGGTACCGAAACTCTTTTCTAAAATACGAAGAATACTATTCTTTGTCCACCAACATTGGCGCACAAAGTGCCGGAAACTCTTCGCTGTATGGGTATCAACTAAATACGGAAATCCTTCCTTTAGGAGTCAATGTAAGAGCTCTGTACGGAAGAACGAACCTGAACACGACTGTTGCAAATTCCCTAAACTCTTCTCCTTCTGCTACCATGGGTGGTAGAATTGAAAAAATAATTTTCACGAGAAAAGTTTCCGGTAAAATTGGAGGTAATTTCTACAGAAAAGCAGCCAATACAGATCGCTACTCTGGAATACAAGACAATCAAACACTTTTTTCAGTAGACGGAGAAGTAAGAGTAAAGAAAATTGATTTTTCAGGAGAAGTTGGAAGAGGAACAATCGCAAATCCACTTCAACCGGGAGGTTCTGCTACTACCGCGGGTCACTCCTCTGGTATGGCCTTTGTAGGAAGAGCCGAGCTTAGCCGTGCAGTAACCGCTTTCCCCATATCATTGGAATATTATCACATAAACAATAATTATGTGAGTTTGGATGGAAGTGTCATGAACAGTAATACTACTGTCAATTCTGGAGGATATGGAAACTCTTATATTTATGACCCTTATCTATTGGTAAACGTTTCTCAACAAGTAGGACAGTTGGCCAATAACCGCCAAGGGTTTTCCTTAAAAACAGAAGGTAGTGTAAAGAAACTAAAGTATCAATTGGGATTAAGCGGTAGCCAGGAACTTCAGAATTTACACGATACTATTACCTTCCAACACCGTGTAAACTCTTTCTCTGCCTCAAGGTTCAGACCATGGTACGAAGCAGGTGGTCCTTATCAACGAATCAAAAGCGTTTGGTTGACTACTTTTGAAACTATGACCATTACAGATACTTTAAAAAATTACAAAAAAGGGTTCAGCAATTTAGAGTTACTATTAAAATATAAATTTAAATTGTTTAACAGAGACTTCGTGGTAATGAATTTTAATACCTTCAACTCTGTACAAAAAAATTTCAATGCTATTCCTGTATTTACTAACAAAGCCTTTATGCGCTTATTTTTCGAAGACTTGACAGGTGCTTATAAACTAGGCAAAAAATATAATTTGATTGGAAACTTCGGATATGAGATGGTAAAAGGGAACAATCAAACTCAATTATCTCCGGTTAATGGGAAACCGATTAATCAAAGAGGATTTGCATTCGGTGGTGGAATTGATTATGACTTTCTACCTAATGCCGGAATACATTTCCGCCTTAAATACATGACCCATAAAGATAAAAACTTTACGCTGGATCAGTACAGAGGATTTGAATCAACAGTAGAACTAAAAATATTCTTTTAATAAATAAATAATAATAAGATGAAGTACAAAGTAGGTTATTTAGTTTTCATATTTGTATTGTCAGTATGTTCCTCGTCCTATGCACAGGTACAGCTCAACTTTAATGGATTGGGAAGATCTATTATAACGAGTAATAACCTGGGAGGCCCGGCATTACAAGCAAATTCAAGCGCCCCTACAAAAGGCGTAAGTGGATATACTTTGTTTGATCTTCAACCAAACGTAATCGTCAACAATACGGTTAAGATAAGCACGATTATGCGTTTGCGAAATCCTTTTGGATCTTTTTATGGAACCAACACGACGTTTGCCTTTCGTCAGTTTTTGATTTCGGGAAGAATCGGAAAAGCTGTAGAATATCAGATCGGTGATATTTACTTAGGGGATATGACAAAATACACCATGTATAAACCAAACGAAACCTATAGCGACTATGAATCAGAAATTCATGCCATGCGCCGTAGTGTGGTAAACTATGAAAACTTCGTACAAGGAAATAAATGGAGGCTTCAAGGGGTACAGGGAAAATCGTTGTTTGGATTTAACAAAGGCATCAAAACCTTAGGTATAAACTTATTTGCCGTAAGAACGAATGCTACAAACCAACAAAACGTTCCGGATAGAATTTTGGCAGGTGGTCGAGTTGCAGTGGTTCAAAGCGAATATTTGGCAGTTGGGATGAATTACGTAGGTATGATGGATATACATGTAAATTCAGATCCGATCGAGTACTCAAACAACGTAGGAACCATAGATGCAAAACTCACCTTAGACCGTGAAAATTTCCTGGTGCAATTAAATGGAGAATTTGGCGGGTCTAATTTCAAAAACGTCAATTCTTTCACAGATAGTTCTTCTAAGCAATCTGATTATATTTATGAAGCAGGTATCAAAGGGGTAATCAAACCGGCCAAATTGAAATTGTTTGCTGCTTATAGATCCGTAGGTGCACAATTTACAAGTCCAACGGCACAAACAACGATGCTGAATGTTAGCCAACCTGTATCGCTCTTTAGTACTATGTATGCCGCCAATAGAGGTGCCTTTAACAGACCTCAGGGCTTATATGACCGTTTTACGGACGAGCAAATATATAACAGATCCGTTTCTCCTGTATTGTATAATTTCCTTCCGCAATACGGCAATATTACACCTTACGGCGATGCTACGGCAAACAGGCAGGGTTTCAATTTAGGAATCGGTACGGATACATCAGCAAAAATTATCCAAGGGGAAATTAGGGCAGACTTATTTAGCGAGATTATAGGAGAAGGGG
>DATHPH010000377.1:0-4304 GCA_035484095.1 Cytophagaceae bacterium
ATTTTGGTTTCAGATTTTTATCAATGGCTTGTTGTGCCAAAGACACAGCCCTGGAAATATCTTCATAAGAAGAGTTCGTGCATGAACCGATTAGACCTACTTCAATTTTTGTCGGCCAACCATTTTTAGCCGCTGCCTCTTTCATTTGCGAAATTGGAGTAGCAAGATCTGGTGTAAACGGTCCGTTAAGATGTGGTTCTAATTCTGATAAATTAATTTCAATCAATTCATCAAAATACTTTTCAGGGTTTGCGTATACTTCCATATCTGCTTTCAGATGTTCTTTTACTTTATTAGCATGGTCTGCTATTTCAGCACGACCCGTAGCTCTTAGGTAACGTTCCATCGATTCATCGTATCCGAAAGTAGAAGTAGTAGCACCTATTTCAGCACCCATATTACAGATGGTGCCTTTTCCTGTACAAGACATGGACGTAGCACCTTCTCCAAAGTATTCTACAATTGCACCGGTTCCACCTTTTACGGTAAGGATGCCGGCTACTTTAAGAATGACATCTTTGGGAGCAGTCCAACCACTAAGTTTTCCGGTAAGTTTTACGCCGATTAATTTTGGAAATTTCAATTCCCATGGAAGACCTGCCATTACATCGCATGCATCTGCACCACCTACTCCAATAGCAATCATTCCTAAACCTCCTGCATTTACAGTATGGGAATCAGTACCAATCATCATTCCGCCTGGAAATGCATAGTTCTCAAGGACCACTTGATGGATGATACCAGCACCAGGTTTCCAGAAACCTATTCCATATTTGTTGGAAACAGAGGAAAGGAAATCGTATACTTCTTTATTATCAATATTTGCTTTCGTAAGATCCACACTAGAATCAATCTGAGCAGTGATAAGGTGATCGCAATGTACTGTTGACGGTACCGCTACTTTAGGTCTACCGGCCTGCATAAATTGCAGCAGAGCCATTTGCGCGGTGGCATCCTGCATCGCTACACGGTCAGGGTTGAAATCCACATAAGACTTTCCTCTCTCGTATGCTTTGGAAGCCAAACCTTCGGTCAGATGTGCATAAAGAATTTTTTCCGTTAACGTAAGTGGTCTACCTACAGCTTTTCTGGCGGCGGCTACTTTCTCCGGTAGAGCTGCATATACAGCTTTCACCATGTCTATATCAAATGCCATAATTGTAATTTAAATTGTGTTATCTAATTGTTATATATTCAGGAGTGTAATAATACAAAAACTTGGGTTTAAAATAAATATTTTTTCCTCTGAAACCTAAAAAGACCATAATTCTAGATACTTTTCTATAAAATATCCAACTATTCATAGCGTTTATATTCTAAATAGGATGGCGATTTCCATGAAAAGAGAAAAATGCGTACTCGAATCTATTGTGGAAAATCCAGCGATTGGAATTGGCAGTTACTCAGTTTAATTGACCTTAAGTGATGTTTTGTTCTTTCGATTATTAATGTTCAGGAATAATGAGATATAACTTTTTCATAATCTTCAAATACTTCTAAAAGTGTATCGGGAAGTAAATTAAAATCAGTATTGCTTACATCCCATGCTATTCCATTTTCCTCAAAGTAGCGAAGCAATAAGCCTATTAACATTTCGAAAGGAATTTTTTCCGGAACTAATTTCTCATCGGCGAAATAAGAAGGATAAGTTGTTTGATAGAAACACTCAAAATCCTTCCAAGCTTTTGGGGCCACTTCCTTTATTTTTTCTAAATTTAGTTTTTTCAAATCCATTTTGTCATCCGTTCTAAGGTTCAGATTGTAGGTTGTAAATTAATGAAAGTAGTTGAAAATATTATGGGTGCGTTGATTTATTCTGATAATGATTTATCAAGTGAAGTTCTACAATTAATTAGCTAAATTTATAGTTAATTTATAATATGAAAACAGAAAAAGAATTAAAATTTCAAAGTATTTATTGTATTTCTAAATTGTTTCAGGTTTCAACCTGCTCTATGTTTAAGTTGAAATATTATTCAAAAACGTTTATATTTGAATAATTATTAGTGAGTAATAGAGTTAAAATCATATTTCCCGTTATTTTTCAGAATTACCTTCACAAAAAAAATTAGCGGTACATTCTCGTAACTATTGATTAACTGAAATTTTAATAAATAACACATTTAAACGGAATTCAAATGGGATTTAAAGAGTTTTATAAAAAATACGAAGCGTATATTAAAGTTGATCTTATAATGTATTTGGTTATTTTTCTTACTCTTCTGATTCTTTTTGTGTTTTTTTGAGAACTTTATCTTCTATGTTACCCAACACCAGATAGCTCCAGCCATCGGTTTCCGACCTTGGTCTTTTCTTTATAGAAATCGTATCAAGTATTTTTCTTTTAAAAGCCCAACAAGTTTGTCTTCTCAGCGATAGTTTTTCAGAAAGTTCATCGGCAGTAATTTCATTGCGATTACTTACTAAAAACACCATATAAAATGCTTTTATAATCGGAAATTTTAGTCGGTAAAAAATCGTGTTGGCAGTAGCAGATTCTATATAACTACATTTTGAACATCTTCGGGAAAAGGCTACCGGTCCTTTGCTATAATTTGTATTTTCACATTTGTCACATTTGTATCCCTTTGCCCATTTCAAATTAGCGAGATATTCAAGACAAGCATATTCATCAGTATAGATGCGTTGAAATTCTTCAAAGCTCACCACTTTTTGCATGACACGTGCTTTGGAAAGGTCTTTCACATTTGTTACCAACTTTACATTATCTTCTTGAAGTGCTTCATTTATTCTGCGTATTTCATTATTGGCGGCTTCTAGCTCCAACGTTCTTTCTCTTACTTTTTCTTCTAATTCTTGATTCGTCTTATCTTTGAGCACTTCATTTTCTTTTAATTGAGAAATGATCGTTGCTTTTAGAAGCTCATTGGCTTCAAGCTGATTTATTTTTTCTAGTTGCTCTTTTTCTTTTTCTTTTTTGAAAATCTGAATTCGGTCGGCAAGTGCTAAAGAAAGAAAAAGAATTTCAAGTAGGGTAGCAAAATTTAAAGAGTAGACTACAAAAATGGAGTTGCTTATAATGATTCCAGCATTAAGCAAAGCTGTAATAAGAAAACCTATAAATACAAACGAAAAACCGATCACATAAAACCTTGAAGGTTTAAATCCTTTTATCCAGCAATAAATTCCAACCATATAGGCTACAAAAAGCGTTAGCCAATCTAACAAAGGGTTTCCCAAATCTATAGAATGGGATACCACTTGGAAAATAAATATTCCTATTCTTACTACAATGGCAATGTATATGATTGCCTGGACAATAGTTGCTTTGATGTTTTGTAAAAGAAAATTCTTGCAAAATAGTAGAGCGGAAATTACTAATGAAAGTGCAGTTACTGAACTAGCGTACTTGTTTATCGAAGGATATTCAGGCCATAAAAATTGAAATCCTATGCCATTGCTTGCCATTGAATAAATCCCAATGCTCAGCACATACCATGCATAGAAAAGTGGTATCCTATCTTTTAGCGTTGCGGAAAGAAATAGGTTTAATACCACGATTAAAAATACAATTCCGTAGAATATTCCAAAGAACCAGTATTCTTGCAAAGCATAATTCAATAATATTGGGTAACTCCTCAAGAGAAATGTGAAAAATATGTGTTCCCTCGCCTCTATTCTAATATAAAAAGTGGTGCTTGTGTTTTTGGGAAGTGGTAAATTGAATACTAGATTTTTATGCTGAAAAAACTTGCTGGAAAAGGGGAAGGCATCTCCTAAACTTTTTTTTGAGTAGTGTCCTTTGTTATCCGGTACAAAAAGGTCTAAACGATCTATTTTAAAATCGTATGCTTCCAAAAGCCAATCAATGTCTTTCCCTGAAACATCGTTTATTGTAAATCGAAGCCAGTAAGCGGAAGTAATAAAATGATTGCTTTCAATAGTTTCGTTAGGAGTGGAAAATTTTGTGAGAAAGGCAGGCGAACTTACTTCATTTATAGTATAATCCTTGTTTTTGTCTTCCAGAACGGTATAGTTTTTTAAGAAATACTCCTCTCTGTCCGATAATTCTGTGATTGATTGTGCCTTGATGATGCATGAATTTAAAAGTAAAAAGAATGAAAGACAATATTGGAAAGGCTGACTCACAGGGTTGTTATTGGTTATTTAACGTCTAAGTAAAGCAATTCCTTTAGAATATTAAATTAAAATAGACCAAAGATTTATAAATTGTATTATTTTAATTTAAAATTTAACAAATATAGGTTAATGGTATATGACACTTGATTTTTAGAGAGATAAAATATAATAATTTTTATTAGAGAAATTGTGAATATAATTTT
>DATHPH010000378.1:0-2947 GCA_035484095.1 Cytophagaceae bacterium
AGGTACTTTAACCTTTTAAATCCTATAAATAGTAGTAGTATTTACTGATTTTTATTTAAATTTGCTTGAAGTTAAGAAATTATATTTTAAAAAAATATTTCCTACTAATTTATGGCAAAGCAATTTGTTTCCGATAAAGATGAATCTGTAAGGATGTTCAAAAGTGATTTTTTAGAATCCTTTACAAAAGTTCATTATTTGACACCACTGGTTATTTTCCTACCTGTAATAGGGTACTTTTTGTACAAATCAATTTTTGTTTACGGATTGAACTATCTTCTATTGATCGGATTGCTGGCGGGAGGAATATTGGCATGGACTTTTACAGAATACATATTGCATCGTTTTGTCTTTCATTTCGTCCCTGCTTCAAAATTTGGCAAACGCCTTCATTTCATTTTTCATGGTGTTCACCATGATTATCCGAATGATTCACGTCGACTGGTGATGGCGCCTAGTATCAGTATTACTTTAGCCGTTATTTTTTATACCATCTATTATTATTTAATGGGTGAAGTTTATGTGGCACCTTTCTTTACAGGTTATGTAACAGGCTATGTGTTTTATGATCTTACACATTACGCTATTCATCATTTCAATTTCAAAAATAAATTTTGGCTGGACTTAAAAAAGCACCACATGGTTCATCATTATATGGATGGAAACAATGGTTATGGAGTGAGCTCTAAAATTTGGGATCACGTTTTTGGAACTACCTATAAGAAAAAATAGTGAGCGGTACAAAAGCTTTCTTCTCCCCTCTTATTTAAGAGGAAGAATGTAAAACTTCCTCTTAAATAAGATAATTAAACTTATTACCTGTACTTCCCATTTCACTATAAAATTTTATAGGTAGTAAAACAGAATAAACCTTTCACTATATTTTTATCAATTTAAAATTCTGTACTTCTCCTTGGATATTGATTCGTAATAAATATATCCCTTGGGTGAGGGATGCATTCTTCAAAATAGTCGTTCCTGATATATAAGAGCTGTTGGAGTATATTTTATTTCCATTCAGATCGGATATAGCTAAGGAGGCAATCTGAGGGCTGTTTAAGACAATTGTAAGTCCGCTTTCATCTGAGAAAGGAGAGGGATAGATTTTAATATTTTGAAAGAGGTTATTATTCAAAGAAGAAGTCTTGACCGAAAGCACTGTTGAAGTGCTGCAAGCACAGGAAGAGGCTAAGGGAGTACCGGCAAGAAAACGTTGTTGCGCCGGTATTTGCCCTGAATTAAATAAGTTTCCTGGACCAATACTTGGCCAGTTAATTCCTGCAGAAGTATAAAAGGAGGGTGCAGATGTTAAATAAAAAGAATTTTGAGCGTTAATTCCATAAGAGGAAGAATCATTCATCAGGATTCCATTTATATTATTACTTAGCAGATAAGTACCCGTGCTATTGGCAACAGATGCACCAAATCCGGAAACCGTAATCGTATTACTTCCCCCCGTAAGTTCTGTACCAATAATATTTTCATTGTTTGAATTGTCTTGAACGGCAAAATTGGACTCCGTGACCCTGTTTCTTAAAAATGTATTTCCAGGTCCGGAAGGTCCCCAATAGTCTGCTAACGTAATACGCTGTACAACGTTGCTCTCAAAAAGATTTTCAAAAGGATATTGTCCGTGTAAATTAATGTGTGGAGGTATTCCTGTACTTCCCGTCCAGTAAGCGTTAGTTCCAAAATTATACGCATACACATTACCACTTGCTCCTTGTTTAGCAAGCATGGCATGCCTTAGATGATTAAATACATTATTTTCTACAAGGCAATTTCCAACATGCTGTCCTAGCATTACTCCATACCCTTCTCCACTTCCACCAAAAACATAAGAGTCGTTAAAATAATTGTCGTGAAATTCCATATTGGCACTGCGTTCTACCCAAGCATGTCCTTTGTATGTACTATCGCTTTGAACACATCGTATCCAACTATTAGCAGTACTTTCAAATTGAAAAGTATAAGTATTATTGTTAGTGACTGTACCCGTGTCTGTTTTTACGATTCTGAAATTTTCAAAGCCAACATTCTCTATCATTTCTATCGTTCGGGCTTGTAAAGTCCCACCGGAAGGAGTATAGAAACTAAACCTAAGCGGACGGTCAATTTTCAAGGTATCACCTGAAATGGCTGTTACTTTAAATAGCTGCCCAATGGCATCTGCAGCCCAACTTATAGTACAACCATTTGAGGGATTTAAAGTATACATGAGGTCACCTACATTGCATTCATTGCTTTGGTAGATTTCTACCCAGGAACCTACCGAAAAAGAAGCGGTACTCGACAGCGTAATCGCGGTAGACCCTTTTGTAGTTCCTCCGGTAATATTTATTAAAGCCCCATAATTGTATACATTTGAGCCAAAACAAGGTGCATCGTTGACTCCTAGCTTAAAACTAAGACAAGTATTAGCAGCACAGTCACCTCGTATGACTCTTCCTGCCACCATAGAAATAGAATTCGTAAATAAATATTTCCCTTGAGGAAAATAAAATACGCAAGGAGAAGGATATGCCGTGGTATTGTTCAGCAATGCCTGAAGATTGGTAGTGTTGTCCGTTTCTCCATCACCTATCAACGCAGGAGTAGTTTCTGTGACATTGTGCACTGTTGTGATGGTAGGGATTCCTCCTATTACGCCTAAGTTGGCAGACCAATCTATCGAGCGACTCGCTGATAAATTTTGTGCAGTAGAAAAATGATTCATTAAAAGGGATGAAATCATTATCACAAAAACTTTTGGCAGCATATTTTTTTTCATGGAAAACAATTTTAATTGAACAGTTAAGTTCTAAATAAATTCTGATTTAAATCTGAAACAATTGATCTTACGTTTTCACATGAAAATCCGCACTTTTGAAAAGAAACAATTTTACAGAAAGCGCTTGTTAAAAAACTACATATACTATTTGTCGTAATTTTAAATTAGATTTTTGGT
>DATHPH010000379.1:0-4146 GCA_035484095.1 Cytophagaceae bacterium
CCGAATAAGATTTTCTTTGCAAAAATGATCAGCAATCATGCTTTTGCCATGAAAGAAAATCTAAGGGGGGAAGTTCAATTTGAAGAATTAGATGAAGTTACTCCCGGTTACAACGATCTTTTAAAATCAGTTTACCACGTACCCAATCAAATTGTCTCTTCCATGACAGAAAGGATTGTAGCCTTATATAAGGAAGGAAAAATTACCGATCCTCAACTGTTGGAATTGTCCAAACACATGGATGCAGCAGTAGAAATCGTGGCAAGTTGTGAGAGGATCAGAACAACGCCCGTGCCTTTTTCTTATAGCATTCACTTAAAGAAATTCATTTTCTTTTTTACAGTTATTCTCCCTTTTGGGTTTATACACGATTTAGGGTATTGGTGTTTCATTATTGTGATGATCATATTTTATGCCTTGGTAGGATTGGAAGCAATCGGAGAAGAGATCGAGGATCCTTTTGGGCAGGACGAAAATGACTTGCCCATAGACGCTATATGCAGATCGCTGAAGAAAAGCGTGAACGCCATCTTAAAAGTACAATAACAATTCTTAATTATTAAAACGGTATCGTATGAAGATTATCCACTATAATTTTATTGCACTGCTCACTATTTTGATATCAATGGTTGCGTTGACTTCTTGTTCGTTGGATCCTATCGATAAAACATACAGCAAACACACTGCCGACGACGACTATCGAAGAATTAGAGAAATCAGTGGGAGTGTTGACTCCGCAGATGCTGTATTGTTGGGGAAATACATGATTGACCATGGGTTGGTTGGTTCGCATGTCTTAGAATTACATGCAACCTATAAGGATATTTTAAATGAAGCGAGAAAAGAAAAAGAGAAATACGAAATTGCAAAAAGGAAAAAGGGGAAAAAGGAAATTGATGTTGCAAAATCGCATGAATTTGAAAAGATAAAAAATCTTAAGAAAGTTTTATTTGTAGATTTTGTAAAACAAGAAGAATTGACTTCATCGGAAGAAGAACCGAAACCTGTTTCTAAAAAAGGGAAAAAGCAAGGTAGCCCTGTTAATAAAAACATTATTACTTACGAGGTAATGTTTAAAAATGTAGGAAACAAAGATATTCGTGCGTTTAAAGGAGATTTAAATTTTTACGATGTTTTTCATACCGAAATTAAAAAAATTACTTTCAGTTCATTTCAACAAATCAATGTAGGAGATTCTATCGTTAAAAAATTTGTCATTAATCTTGATGATCTTAATAATGGTACAAATGCTTATAACGACCTCAAAAAAGATTTCATAAAGGTAGAATGGCTTCCTGACAGATTAATTCATACGGACGATGAGATTATAGAATAGTAGTTATACATTCTCTGTTTCTGCTACAATAGCCCATATAAATAGGTATTAATTATATGGGCTATTTTTATGAATTTTCGAAAAAACGGATCAACGTTTCTGCATTTTTATTTTCAACCAATACCTGAATTGCATCTCCGGGTTCAAGCACTGTACCACCACTGGGAACAAAATATTTACCATCTCTTAATACGGTTACAATTAAACTACCTCTTAAGGCCTGAATCTGCACGACTGATTTATTTACTAAATCGTTTCTGTTTTCCGGAATGGATAAATTAATCAGCTGCATATTGCTGTTTTGGTATTCACTAAATTCTATTGGTGAATTTATTTTAGGTGAACCGGGAGAATCTAATTTAAGTAATTTGGCTACAAAAGGTAAGGACCATCCTTGAATCAAAGCGGAGGTTAATACAATAAAAAATACAATATTGAATATCCAATTAGCTTCACTGATGCCCGCGAGTAACGGGAACGTAGCGAGAATAATGGGTACAGCACCTCTTAGGCCTACGAAGGAAATGAAAAATATCTCTCTTTTGGTATACTTGAAAAATATCAGTGATAAATATACCCCTACAGGCCTTGCAATAAATATTAAAAACAAGGCGATGACTATTTCTATTGTCAATCCAGCTGTAATTTGACTTGGAAATACTAAAAGCCCTAAAGTTAGAAACATACAAATTTGAGAAAGCCAAGCAATACCATCAAAAAATCGAAAGATGGTTTTTTTATGCACTATTTCATAGTTGTTGATGATAAGTCCTGCCACGTACACAGCAAGGAATCCACTACCATGTACATAACTGGTGAACGAATATATTAACAAGGCAAATGCTAACGTAATAACTGTATAAAAACCATCTATCGAGAATTTTATTGAATTAATTGTCCAAACATATAGTTTTCCAAATAAGGTACCTGCCAATAACCCCAAACCCATTTCCATCCCAAAATGAAGAATAAGTTTACTTATTGAAATTTCATTGGTGAGTATAATTTCGATAAGACTGAAGGTAAGAAAAACAGCCATAGGATCATTGCTTCCTGATTCCAATTCCAACAGAGGAGTAATCCTTCCTTTTAATTTTATATTTCGGGCGCCAATGATGGAAAATACTGCAGAAGCATCTGTCGAAGAAATCACTGCTCCAAGTAGTAAACCTATTTTAAGATCTATTGAAAATAAGTAATGGACAAATATTCCTACTAAGGCAGTAGTAACTAACACACCAGCAGTGGCCAATACTAATGAAGGCCATAACACCGGTTTTACATACTTCCACTTCGTGTCAAGTCCGGCTGAAAAGAGAATAAAAATGAGGCAGATGATCCCAATGGATTGTGATAATTTGGCATCGTCAAAATAGATTCCTCCCGGTCCTTCGGAACCCGCCAGCATTCCTACTCCCAGAAATAAAAGTAAAATAGGAACTCCAAGATTATTGCTCACTTTTGCAATCAAAAGACTTACAATAATCAGGGAGGAGATTACTAATAATAAAATTTCCAAACTAAACATTGCCTTATCTTTATTTATATATACCTACGACAAAGTATAAAAATACCATTTTAAGGATTCATAAACTTTATAAATTCCCTGAAGAGTGGATGTTTGGTATATTTGAGTTGAAAAATAATTGACAAATGGCCAATTCCGCGAAGCATAACCAATCTTGATTTTTTTTTCTTTTTAGAAATTGCTTCGTAAAATATTTTTCCATCTTTTTTAATTTTATTTTTTGATTTATTACCAACAAGCAATAAAAAATCCGGGGTGTTTTCATTGACAAAATTGACTGGAGAAGCTTGTTTCCACAGTGTCGGATTTTTTGTAAAAATAGAATACATCCATTGGTCTTTTTTTGGAGGTGATTGTAAATAATTTTCAATGTTCAACCCAAATGGATCCAGAAGCACACAACCCTTTACAGGATTTGTCATTCCTAAGGAATCAAAAAAAAGATTGTTCGAGGTAATCAAAGCACTTAGATGTCCTCCGGCAGAATGGCCATATAAATAAATTCGGTTTTTATCACCTCCGTATTCTTCGATATGATTGTACACCCATTTTACAGCGTTGGCGCAATCCATCGCCATCGCTTGATAAGTTGGCACTTTTGGATAAAGCCGATAATTGATTACAACCCCAATAATGCCATGCAGGGCAAATTTTTTAGCGATGAAACGGAACGTTTTTTTATTTCCGACTTTCCATTTCCCTCCATGCACAAAGATGATTACCTCTTTTTTCTGAGGCAGCGAAGAAGGTACGTAGATATCCAGAATATTACGTTCTTTATCAAATTCCAGTGCGCTAGGCGAAAGGTAAGGTATATTCAGATGCGCAATTGGTTGAGCGTATCCGATTACGGATAATAATATGAAAACAATGAAATGCAAAAAAAAATTCATGATGTAAAATAGTAAAAGTAATTTTAAAACAAGAGGGTTCCGAAAAAGAACTTTTAGAATAATTACGTTTTTTATTTTATCTTGTATGACTTATAAAATTATCATCTTAAACTTTTTAATTATGAGGATTCAATATTATTCAATTTTTGTTCTGATCGTAGTAACGTTCTGCGCTTTTGTTTTAAAAAAGGAAAAATCTGATTCCGAAGCTTCTTCAGGTCCTATTGATAAGGCGTGTATATGTAAAGGGAAGAAGATGTATGGCAAGGTCCAGTTCGTTACTTCCTTTCCGGATGTGAAAGTTCAATATGTAAATTCCTTCCCTGATTTAAAAGTTCAAATGGTCAATTCTTTTCCGGATAAATGCGGCCAATGGCAGGTGGTTACTT
>DATHPH010000380.1:0-6725 GCA_035484095.1 Cytophagaceae bacterium
TGTAGGAGCTAATGGGCTTGGCACAACGGTGACCGTTTATCCTAATCCGGTGGCAAATCATCAACTTTTTATGAAATTTACAAATCCTGTAATTGGTAAATTTCAAGTTCGTTTGTTTAATGTATTAGGACAATTGGTTTATACTTCCGGAATCACGCTTAACAGCAGCAATTATTTATTATTGTTGGATAATTCAATTATGCAAGGATGTTATCAATTAGAATTGAGCAACGAAAATGGTGAAACGTCCATGAGTAAAGTAATTATTCAATAAAACTATACTCTTGCTTTTTCCTGACAAAGCAAGAGTATAAGTTTATAACAAAGCTTTCGTTATAAGACAAGCCATGGTAGGAGGGGATTAGATTCAAGGAGAAGAACTCAATCGTTTTCTTCTATTAAGACTAGCAATTTTTTGTTCCAAGGTTGTAGTGTATCTATCTATTGCACTATTAAATCTTTAGGATTTCTCATAATGATTCCAAAAGCAGTCATGTATTCAAATAATTTTCTGCTGTATACATCGTCTACTGCTTGTCCTGTGAAAATACGTGTTAGATGTTTTTGCACATGTGGTGCAATTGCCGCACCAATAGGATTGTTTTTTTGTTTTTGTCCTGCTCTGTACAAACTAAATAGTCTTCCGTTGTACCAGCTTTGAATAACTCCCTGCCACATTTTTAGTTCCCGATGTCTGCCGTCTTCGTATTTTTGCATAGCATTAGACTCATCGCTTTCTATTGCCTTAAACAATTCGAAGGCACCTTTCATACTGAGATATAAACCTGTAGAAAAGATAGGATCAATAAATCCTGCAGCATCGCCAACGGTAGCCCATCCGGGTCCATACATTTTCTCCGATATCAATTGATAGTTACTGTATTTTACCACAGGCGTAAGTCGGGTTGCTCCTTCTGTAAAAAACTTAAGTCCGGGTTCTTCTCTTATAAAACCATCGTATTGTGCTTCAATATTGTCCCCGTATTTTTCAAGGTATTTTGGATTTAATACAATGCCGCATGAAAATTTCCCCGGTAAGGGAATTCTCCATCCCCAACCTTTCGTGTGCCTGTCCACATGAATATTGCCGGGATCGGTCATAAATACCTTGTCAAGATGAGCAAATAAAGCAACATCTCCTCTTCCCCCTTTTCTTGAAGGAGTATCCAATAGTCTCGCTAATAATCTTGTTCTGCCACTTGCATCAATAATAAGATCAGGTTGCTCTTTAAAGAAACCTTCTGTTTTGTCGAGTGTTTCTTTTGTAAAGCGAACAGTATTTGGAAGATCTCCTTTTTCCAATTTCGCAGGTGTTCTGAAAATTTTTGCGCCGGCTCTTTCAGAAGCATTTAATACGGCAAGATCGAATAAATCTCGTTGCGTGTTATAGGCATAATCCGGAAGTCTTCCATCTGCCCAGCTAAAGAAAGAAGTGATTACTTCGTCATGACCAAGCCAAACGGTGGCTCCAGGCTTATAAACGCTGAATGATTTTACTTCTTCTTCTATCCCAAGTTTTTGCAGCATAGGAATTACGGCCGGTAGCAGAGATTCTCCCACAATAAGCGGTGGTCTTTTGTCTGTATGAAAAATACCAACTTTGTATCCTTTTTGGGCAAGTAAAGTGCCAATAGTACCTCCTGCAGGTCCTCCGCCAATGATGGCAATTGTTTTATTTTTGTTTGTCATGATTCAGTATAATCTATTCAAAGATTAATAAGTGGTAATTTTACGAATAAGTAGGTTAAAATAAAAATAGTATAAGAGTGTCAAAATATCATTGGTTAATATCTATAAATAATGTATGGAGAAAATGTAATTTGTTTATAAACAATCAATTGTGTGACGGTTAAAATAATATTTTTTGCTTTACCCAAATAAATTCCTAACCTTTATAAAGTATTTATCAATTAAATAATTATGCATATTAAGAAAGATACCGTTGTGACCCTAAGTTACGAATTACATACAGACAATGTAGAAGGAAAGAGAGTTCATGTAGAAACCGCTGGTCCCGATCAACCGTTGGTGTTTCTATTTGGAACAGGAAGTATGATCCCTAAGTTTGAAGAAGAGCTTGAAAATCTTAAAAAAGGGGATGGTTTTGAATTTGATATTGTGGCCGAAGAAGCCTACGGAGCATTTGACGAGTCGGCAATTGTAAAACTTCCTGCAGACGTTTTCAAAGTAGAAGGTAAATTTGAAAAGGAAAAATTTCATCTGGGGATGGTTTTGCCTATGAAAGATCAACATGGCAATATGTTGCAAGGGAAAATTCTGGAAATTACGGATGAAGGAATTGAATTAGATTTTAACCATCCAATGGCTGGTCAGGATTTGTTTTTCAAAGGTACTATTCTTGAAGTAAGAGAAGCTACGAAAGAAGAGCTTGAACACGGTCACGTGCATGGTCCCGGTGGACACCACCATCATTAATAGACAATAAGAAATAACTAAAAAAATCCCGAATTGATTATTACCAATTCGGGATTTTTTTAGTTCGCCCCAACAAGCTTATTTTTTTTCCAGAAATAAAATGATCTTGTTGAAGTCAGCAGCTGCGTTAATAACCTTTCTGTAATTTTCATATTGACTTACCGGATAATTAATTTTCTTATAATATTCATCAATCGTGACCACTACTTTATTCGCAATAAGTTCGTATTTTGAAGTAAAGGCAATAATGCGTTCTCCATTTTCTTCCGAATAAACATCCATATTCAAAGAATTTAAATTTGTAATGGTATAGCCGGTAGGAATTTCAAAATTGATCACTCTGTGGTAACTTCTGTTGTATTCATTTTCAATACCCAGTTTTCTTTCACCTTTCTGATACATCTCCATTTGAACGCCAATCAAATCCCCAATCTTGAATAAATATTTATTTCCGGCCTTTTCAACTACGTTATCACTGGTGAATGTTGATTTGATAATAAATGGAAGTACCCCAAAATAATCTTTCCCTTCGTTTTCAACTTTTATTTGTTTTATTTCGATTCCCGGAATGAAATTTTTTAATATTTTATCTGTATTTTTTTTCTTGTCTTCTTCTGAAAAGTAAGAATAAAAAGGTTGGAAATGTTGAGCATAATAACCGGTCATTTCCCTGATCATGCTTATAGAGGGTCGTACAATTTCAGGTTCAAAAGAAACAGTGATGGTAAGGTTATCGGTAGTTTTATCGTAAGGAACTGGCGGAATAAAAGCTACTTTACCAATAGCTGTTGTATAGCTGTCTAAACTTACTTTTTTAATAAACAGTCCATAATTATTGGTTAGGTTATAAGGGACATATCCTAAACAACTAAACCGATCGAATGGCGCCAAGTATTTTTTTTCAGCTGGGAAATAAATAAGATAATCATTGAGGAAAAGGTATGTTTCAAATTCAGGATCGAATTTTAAAGAATGTCGGTCACAGGTTAGAACAATTTGATAGTCAATTCCTAGTTCGTTAAATATAGCGCAGAATAATTTGACGGCTCCTTCTTCGGTGGCTATTTTTTTTTCTAATACAATATTTAAATCTGAGAATGCTTCATTTGCATTTTCCAGAAACACATAGTTTGCTTTTACATATTGTTCAATCGTCCTGATTTTATCTTCTTCATCTTTAGAAAATTTAAGGTTGATGTTCCCAATTACTTTTTTAAGATTTTTCAACGTACCTTTTTCAGCAGGAGCCATAATGCCTTTGTAAATACGTTCAGAGATAAAGCCATAAGAAACAATATCTTTAGAATTGTTTGAAGTATTATTGTCGAGCTTAAATATTAATTGTTGTAGACTGGTTTTAAAGGCGGAATAATCTTCGTGAGCTAATTCAGGTAAAAAATCTATCTTTAAAAACAATACTCTTTTTTCTTTTTCTGTAGTATCCAGCTGCATTTCAGGCAGGTTATTATAGCACTTTACTTTAAATACAAGATTTTTAGGAGAGATAATTTCAAACTCAATATTTTTTTTTGGAATCGATGATTGAAATACTTCTCTTGTTCCATTATACCTGAGATTTTTTTTAAGTATATAGAAATATTCAATTTCACTTCCAAGATCTAATCCGTCCAATGCAAAAAAACGATAATTTATTTTTGATTCTTCTTCTACGGCTTCCTTAATATCTTTTTCCTGCAATTCAATTATTTTACCACTGCTGGTAATCACTCTTGCTTTTTGAATGACAAAATCTGTTTTTGAAGCAGAAGGAATGTAAAGACGATTATTTTTTTCGATTGCTTCGTTAGAATTAACCCTCGTTATTTTATGGAACATATCATACTGTAAAAGGCTTCCCTGTTTATCGTAAATATATTCAATCGCTTGTTTTTCTTTTAAAACAATTTCTTCCAGAAGTTTTTCGGAAGGACTTAACGAGTGCAACATAGGTGATTTTTCCCAATCGTATTGTGCATATTTGAGATCAATTCCATGGCTGAAATTGCAAAATAAAAGAAATAGGAATGGCAGGAACGTTAGTATTTTTTTCATGCTGATTTACTTTATTTTTTTAATAATTAAAACTTCTGAATAGGCTTTTTTTAATTCCTTAATCATTTTGTTCCAGGTATCGAAATTTTTTCTTTCGGTTAAAAGTTCCTCAATACGTATTTCTTTGGTGAGAACAACGCTGGTTTCTGTTTTTTTATAGTCAATGTCTATCGCATATTTTCCATAATCCACTTTTACATTTGGGGGAAGGTATTCCACTTTGTATCCAGTTGGAATGTTGAAACGAATATAATACGATAGCAAGGTGGTATGTTCTCTTTCTATGCTGCGTGTCCTTTCTGGTTCAATCGCATTATTGGAATAGTCTTTATCCAAATGAAGATTAATATAAGTCTCATCCTGATTTTGTTGAGCGTAATTTTCAATATTAAAATGATAATTTATAATAACCGGATTTTCTCTTCCAAAAACGTTTGATACTTTTGCAGAATCGATTATAAGTTTATTACTGCTTTTATTTAAATAATTTTTTAAAATGAGTTTTTCCTCCTTATTGCTTTCTGCTAATTTATGAGAAAGTGTCGTATTGAAATAGCCTGAATTAAGACAAACGCCACTACCTATAATTTTTGTTTTGTCCAGGGTGATTTGAATGGAGTCGGAAAATTTATTTTGTTCAGCAGGAATTACTTTTACTTCCACAATTTCAAAATGATTGCTGTCAATACCTAACAAGGCTTCTTTTCCCTGGATAAAAGCAGTAGGAGTATTGTAGGGAGTTCCTCTGCCGGTACCATCTAAAAAGTAGTAGTCATTCTTATTTTTGTAAGTAGCAATCATGTGATTATCCACTATTGGAGTAGGCACTTCAGAATACCGGTAAGGGATGCTTCTTGTACCAATCCAGGTGAGATATGATTTTATGCCCGCATATCCCAACATTTTAGTAATGATGCTTGCCATGTCTTTGCAATCTCCGTAACGTCTTTCAAAAACGGTTTTACCACTGCGTGGAATAAACCCACCCATTCCATCCTCTACGGCTATGTATTTTATATTATCCTGAACCCAGTAATAAATTAATTTTACTTTTTGTAATTCATCGCTAATGCCTGAAGTGATAGAATCCACTACTTTTTTTAATTCATTACTTTCTTCTTTGTTCACATCTTTGGTAAGTGAATAATACCATTGATAGAGACTTTTTTCGTCCGATAGAAAAGGGTAAAGGTTGTTCCCTATTTGATAGGATTTGATCCAAACATTGATATGAGGAAGTGAAAATTGTACAGATTGGTCATTTTCTTCTGCCTTATATTTTTTGACATTTGTTACTTTCCAGGTATGGGTAGTGGTGTTTTTATGACTTGTCTTTTCATACGTAAAACTTGTATCAGGCATATTAAAAAGTTTCCAATCAAGTTCAACGTTGGAGGGAGCAGAAACGCTAAATTCTCCTTTTAGAATAGGAGCGTAGTTTTGAAAAAAATGTGTCCCTAGTAATCTGGGTTCGCTGATTTCTTTTGTATAGGAAAGTGTACTTTTTGCGCCGGGTTGAAGGGATGGATACAAAAATGAAATATTTTTGTATCCATCGTAAAATACTGTAGTACTTATTTTATCGGTTGTTTCAAATTTTTTTACTTTTATTTCTTTGTAACCTCCTCCTGCAGTAGGGATAAAACTGGAAGCTTCAATCTTGGTTATTTTTTCAAGTTTAGAATACTCTATAGACTTTTCAGAATAAAATCCTGCTTTTGTATCCATAAACATATATTCAGAGAAATAGGAAGCCGAAACATCTAGCTTGTTTTCTTTAATCTCGATGTTGATTTTTTCAGTGTTGTTCAGGATAATCAAAGGATTATCAGGGTACAGCAGCAGCAGCTTTTCGTATGCAGTATTTGATTGGGACATTGATGGTAATGTCCATAAGAGCAAATAGCACAAGGAATAACCTATAATCGATATTTCAGTTGTCTTTTTCAATGTTAGTATGTTTCTGCTTGCAATAAATCTCCTGAATAATAATACTCTCTCTTAATAAGTTTGCCAGAGGAATTATAATAATTGGAAATACCATGACGTAATCCTGATTTGAAATTTAATTCTTTTTCGATCTTCCCATCTTGGAAGTAGTATTTTGAAAGACCATCTAGATTTCCTTCTTTACCATAATTTTCCGCATATTCCAATTGCCCATTTTCATAAAAACCTTTGCTGATACCTATCAATTCATCATTTTTATAGGGGATCGATTCTGCTATCTGCCCATT
>DATHPH010000381.1:0-2845 GCA_035484095.1 Cytophagaceae bacterium
AAATGGAAGATTTAGTACTGGATTTGAAAAAAAATATTAAAGAAGCATTAAACCTCGAACATCTTGAAGTAACGCAAATCGATACCGATGCCCCTCTTTTTGGTACCGGCTTGGGTTTGGACTCCATTGATGCGCTAGAACTGATAGTACTGATGGAAAAAAAATATGGTGTTAAAATAAAATCTGCCGAAGAAGGTAAAAATGTATTTCAGTCGATTAAAACAATGGCAGATTACATTAGTACTCATAAAAAATAAGTCATGTATACTCCTAATGTATTCGTAACAGGAATGGGAGTAATCTCTTGTATCGGGAAAAATACTTCGGAAAATTTTCAAAACTTAGTATTAGAAAAATCGGGTATTGGAGGAATTAATTTTTTGGAGACCAAGCATAAAAACAATTTACCTGCGGGTGAAATTAACTACTCCAACGAAGCATTAGGTCAATTGGCCGGAATAAAAAACATTCGTTATTATTCCCGCACTACACTGCTCGCACTGATTGCCGCTCAGGAAGCAATAGAACAATCCGGAATTCAAAATTTCAATACATTTCGCACAGGGCTTATTTCGGCCGGAACGGTAGGTGGAATGGATAAAAGTGAAAATTTTTTCGGTCCTTGGTTAAACAAAAAAAAAACCACCCATCTTTCTGATATTTTAACGCACGATTGTGGTGACAGTACAAGTCGCTTAGCAAAACATTTCGGGATTCATGAATATGTTTCTACTATAAGCACGGCATGTTCCTCTTCTGCCAATGCAATGATGCTTGGAGCGCGCCTCATCAAAAATAATTATCTCGACAGAGTAATCGTCGGAGGAACCGATGCGCTTACCCGATTTACGTTAAATGGATTTAATGCCTTATTAATTCTTGATAATGAAAAATGCAGGCCATTTGATGAAAACCGACGTGGTTTGAACCTTGGGGAAGGAGCTGCCTATTTGGTTTTAGAATCTGAGAAAGCAGCAGCCAACAAAAAAGTGTACGCCCGAATAAGTGGCTATGCCAACGCCAACGATGCCTTTCATCAAACAGCTTCTTCGCCTGATGGAAAAGGAGCTGTGCTGGCTATGTCGAAAGCATTGGCTGTGGCGAATTTATCTTTTTCCGATATTGATTATATTAACGTGCATGGCACAGGCACTGCCAATAATGATCTTACGGAAGGCAGTGCCATAGAGACTTTATTCGGGGATAAGGTGCCACACTACAGCTCTACGAAAGCCTACACCGGCCACACACTTGCCGCTTGTGGTGCAATTGAAGCCGTTTATTCTATCATCGCCATTAACGAGGGAATTGTTTATCCTACCTTGCGATTCAAGAATAAAATAAAGGACTTAAAAACCCAACCGACAAGTTCTCTTATACGCAATCAAAAAATCAACCATGTCCTAAGCAATTCGTTTGGATTCGGAGGGAATAATACTTCTTTGATACTATCGAACGTAAGTTAAATTGAATAAAATTTTTCACGTTGGTACCTCTGATAATACCTAATACCAGGACCTAATACTTGAAGTTATGGAAGACAGAATCCAATCAAATATAACTTTTGACTTTAAAAACCCAAAATCAAGTATTGCTTTAGTAAAAATATCCACAATAGAACATACAGGACAAAGTTCAAAGGCATCGCAAAATATAAGATGCTTATTGTACCAATACTTAAACTTTATTAACAAGTAATAAAAAAGGAAATAAAAATATTGTGCGATTTAGAAGTTTTTTATTCTTGCATTATTTTTTTTAATCATTCACACCTAAATAATTAACATTGGTATTAAAATGGAGTAAATCCATTTCAACGGATCAAGAAACAACCCTAATCCAACATTTAACAATGCTTTCTTTGTTATTTATAGACGTATAATTCGTATTCTCCTTTGCATATAAATACAAGTCGTATGAATAGTAGATTTACATTAATTTTATTCTTTGTCGCGTCAATAGTCGCAAAAGCACAAGATATTTCCGGTCGAAAGTATATATACGATGACAAATGGGAGCTTGGAACACCATCCGGTTATTTCGGTGCGGCAAATGGTTCTGGTATGAAAATAATCCAAAACTATGATGTAAATCCATTGGCAGGAAAAAAGTGTGTACGTATTAAAACAAACGGGAAAGAAGCTTGGTCAGGATTTTTAGTGTTGAGTTCAGGAAAATGGCTCACCGAATTAAATGGAAACAAAGAGGCCTTAACAAACTTTACCGGATACCAAACGCTCGTTGTCAACGTACGTGCTGAAAAAAACACCAAAATAAATCTTGGTTTAGGAGAAAATTCAGAACCTCATACCAGTATCTCCAATGTGGAAGTATCGAAAGAATGGAAAAAAATTTCCATTCCGATCAACTCTCTTAATTTAGCTGCTGTAAATGGATTGTTCAGCATTACATTATTAGGCTCGGATACCGTTTACCTGGATGAAATTTATTTAGAACCCAAAGTAGGGTTCAAACCTTCTGAGAAAAAAAATGAAGCGAAGAAAACAGTTCCATTAAACCCTATTAAGGTTTCGGTGAAAAAAAACGGAGAGAATAATTTCACTTTGATTCGCGGAGGAAAACCTTATTATGTAAAAGGAGCTGGTGGGCAAATTTATATGGGTCGTATCAAAAAATATGGCGGAAATTCGATTCGTACGTGGAGCTATGAGAATGCGAGAGCAATTCTGGACAGTGCCGATAAAAACGGACTTACGGTTATGATGGGATTATGGGTACAGCACGAACGTCATGGATTTGACTACAATGATAAAGAAGCTGTTCATTACCAACTTCAACAATTCAAAGAGGTAGTTTCTGAGCTTAAAGACCATCCTGCACTTCT
>DATHPH010000382.1:0-4788 GCA_035484095.1 Cytophagaceae bacterium
GTACAGAAAAAAAACAAGTAGACCGCAGTGTAGAATTGATTTTTAAGGAATTCAAACTTCTGCGTGAAAAAAAACTCGGAGGTGTACAATTGCATAGTTTGAAAGAACAGATAAAGGGACAATTAGCCATTGCAGAGGAAAGTAATATTAATTTTATGCAAATGATGGGACGGAGTTTACTCGATTATGGCAAAATTGATAGTTTAAATACAGTTATTAAATCTGTTGAAGATGTTACTGCGATTGAATTACAAGAACTCGCCAATCATTTCCTAAAGGAAACTTCATTTACAAGTCTTACCTATTTGCCGGAATAATTTTATGGAATTTATTTCTCAAGACATTGAAAACTACGCAGAATTGCATACTCAGGACGAATCTGCTCTATTAAAAAGAATTTCTCGTAACACGTATGCAAATGTTTTAATGCCTCGGATGCTTTCCGGAAAGCTACAAGGAAGAATGTTGGCAGCTATTAGTCAGATGATACGTCCTAATCGAATTCTCGAGATAGGTACATTTACGGGATATTCTGCTCTTTGTCTGGCAGAAGGATTGGCAGAAGGAGGAAAGCTAATTACGATTGATATCAATGAAGAGTTGGAAGAAATGGTCAGAGGCTTTATTAAAGAGTCTGATATGGAATCAAGTATTGATTATAGGATTGGAAATGCGTTAACGTTTATTCCCGCTATTGAGGAACAATTTGATTTGGTTTTTATCGATGCAGATAAAATAAATTATACCAATTATTATAAATTAGTTTTTGACAAAGTAAAAAAGGGTGGTTTTATACTCGTAGACAATGTTCTTTGGAGTGGTAAAATTCTGCTTCAAGATGGTAAAAAAGCAGACAAGGACACACAAGCGCTTATTGATTTTAATACATTAGTCCATCGGGACGAAAGGGTAGAAAATGTTTTATTACCCATTCGGGATGGGCTCATGATTTTGAGGAAAAAGTAGTAACTTAGGCAATGAAAATAATCAATTACTTGATGACAGCGAAATCATGTTTATTCTTCCTCTTTTTTTTGTTAAGCGTTCACGGCTATGCACAGCAAGTGCCTCCCATAGATGTACCGGATGAAATAGAGTTTGCAGGAATTAAACTTAAACTCACCGATGGTGCAAAAGAATTAATTCGGAAAGACATGGCACAACTTACTAAGAATCCGAAGTACTTTCTTACCAAGCTTGACAGAGCAAACCTCTATTTTCCAGTAATAGAAAAGGTATTTGAAGAAGAATCTTTTCCAAAAGATTTTAAATATTTAGCCTTGCAGGAAAGTAGCCTTATTGGAGATGCTATTTCTAAATCGGATGCAGTTGGATACTGGCAGTTTAAAAAAGAAAGTGCAATTGAGGTGGGTTTAAGAGTGGATGCTAAAATTGATGAACGGATGAATGTAATCTCTTCAACACGTGGAGCCGCTCGTTATTTAAAAAGGAACAACCAGATTTTTGATAATTGGGTTTATTCTTTACTTTCCTATAATCTTGGGCTTGCGGGTGCTAAATCGTTAGTGGGGCAAGCAAACATGGGTACCTCCAAAATGATTATTGACGAAGATATGCATTGGTACGTTCTTCGTTTTTTGGCGCATAAACTTGTGTATCAAAATGCGATCGGGAATTCGGCTACAGTAGATTCTGTATTGGTGGAATATATTAATGGTGGGAATAAAACCTTTGATGATATTGCAGTAGAAAATAAATTGGACAGACATAAAATCGCTTTTTATAATAAATGGTTAAAAACAGGTACGATACCAGGAGATAAAATATATCCGGTAGCATTGCCGGTCCCTATTTCACATGCTATTGCGCATGCCAAAACAAATCATCTACCTGAAATTTCTAAGCGAGACGAAAAACCAAAAAAAGAAAAATTCTTATCGGTAGCAGATATTAATTTGGCGAATGCTGGTTCTGTGCCCTATACACTTATTATTAATGGCGTACGCGCCATTATGGCGCATTATGGTGACAACAGTTTTAAGCTTTCTACAAAAGGAGGTATCTCCAAAGATGAATTTTTAAAATATAATGAAATGAAATCCTTTGAGGATGTTGTACCAGGCAGAATTTATTATCTTGAGCATAAAAGAGGCAAAGCTATGGTGATGTTTCATACAGTTCAATACGATGAAACTATTTGGGATATCGCACAGAATTATGGAATAAAAATTGAAACTATTCGGGAAAAAAACAGGATGGATGAAAACGAAGCGGTTGAGGTAGGAAGAGTTCTATGGCTTCGTTCTAAGAGGCCGAAAAACAAACAGGTGGAATACCAATCGGTAGAAAGGAAAGAAATACCTGTTGTTAAAAAGGAGGTTACTCCTCCTATAGTAGTAGATACAATAAAAGAAAAGCTGAAAGCAACCGATAATATATTTGCACATTACAATACTACCACAAAAGTATTTGTTTTAGACACTACGAAGTTTCAGTATACCTACCATGAAGTAGTGTCGGGAGAAACGCTCTTTGGTATCTCAAGAAAATATCAAATACCTACGGATAGTCTTATGGAATGGAACAATTTGGAAGGATATGGAATAAAATTGGCACAAAATCTTATTGTGGCAGTAAAAGCTAAAAATAAAGAAGAAATACTCCATACTGTTGGGCCTGGGGATACGTTTTATAAAATTGGGCAACAATATAACGTTTCAGTAAAAGATATGATGAATTGGAATAATAAAACTGATATGAATCTTAAATTGGGAGAAAAACTGATTATTAAAAAAAATCAGCCTTAAGGCTATGTCAAATAGTTTTTCAAATAAAGAATCATTTTTAAAAATTGCTTACGACTATTTAAGCGAAGCGATTGTGGTGGCAGATGCTGATCATAGTATAACGTATGTGAATCCGGCGGCTGAGAATATTTTAAATAGTACAGCAAATTCTCTTAAGGGGAAAAGCATCGTTACGGACTTGAAAATTTTTGATATATCAGGAAAGAAAAAAAATGTACATTTTTTTGAAAATTTTCAAAGAGAAAAGCGTTTTAAAAAATCTGTTTTAATTGAAAGTAGCAATAAAAAGCGGATTCCGATAAACCTTCGAGTTAACTTGGTAAGCAAGGAGGGAGGCAAACCAACAGATTACATTATTAGTTTTAAAGAAACATCCAACGAATTAGACCTTCATGAGAATATTCTCGAAAGTGAAATAAAGTACAAAGGACTTTTTGAAAATGCACTTGAAGGGATTTTTATTTTGGATAATAGTGGCGGTATTGTGGACTTTAACCCAAGTGCTTGTTTGATATATGGAAGAGAAGACTTTAAGGGAATGAAAATCTTTGAATTGTTCCCTCATAATTCAACTTCAGGAAATAAAAAATTATGGAAAAGTTTTATAGAGGACGGCAAAATGAGTGGCTTCTATAAATATAATTTACCGAGTGGCAAAAGCGTCTATATTGATTTTACTGCGAGATCTAATTATTTACCCAGTTTGCATCTGGTGGTTTTTAGTGATGAGACAGACAAGAGACTTACGGAAAAAGCGTTGTTGAATTCAGAAGCGAATCTTAAAGCCATTTTTGATAGTAGTGAACAAAGTATTGTTCTCCTGGATATTTATTACACGATTGTAGCGGCCAACGTTAATGCAGGAATCGTGACAAAACACCTGATGGGAAAATCTCTTTTTATAGGAGAAAATATTTTAAATTATGTCGCTGATAAAGATTTATTTATTAGTGAATATAACAAAGCAAAGCGAGGCGAAAAAGTAATTGTTGAACGAAATATTATTGGACTTAAAGGAGAAGATAATTGGTTTGAATTTGTTTACATCCCGATTAAAAACAGCAAGGGAGATATTGTAAGTATATGTTATTCTGCTTCAAATATAAACAATCGGAAGAGGGAGGCACTTTCATTGGAGGAAAGCGAACAAAAATTCAGAAGCCTTTCCGAGAATTCGCCTGATATTATTTATATTATTGATTTAGCAAATAGAAAAATCAGCTATTTTAATAGAGATAATATTTTAGGTTACTCTAGTTATTTTCTTACCACTTCGGAAGCATGGATTGAGATTGTCTATCCTGGCGACTATAAAAGGGTTGTAGAACATTGGCAAAAATTTCTGAAATCAAAAAGTAAAAAAACGCATTCAATAGAATATCGAATACGTAAGGTAGATGGAGATTACGAATGGGTGTCAAATCGTCATATTGTAATTGAATGGACAGACAAGGGATTACCTTCAAAAGTACTTCTTAATATTACTGTTATCACTGAACAAATAAAGGCGCAGGAGGCACTTAAGGAAAGCGAAGCAAGACTAAAAGCGTTAATAGAAAATACAAGCGATTTGGTTTGGTCTGTGGACAATGAATTAAATCTTACAGCGGTTAATAGCTCTTTTAAAGAACTTATAGTTAACAATTACAAAAAGAAAATAAGAGTCGGCGATAATCTTTATACTGTTCTTCCAAACCTCAGTAAGGACGGATGGTTGGCACTTCATATCACAGCACTAAAAGGAAAGAGGGTAACAGCAGAATTTTCATGGCAATCCAAGAAGAAGGAAAATCTTTCTTACGAGATCTCTTACAATCCAATATATGACTCCGATAATCAGGTAAGTGGTGTAAGTGTATTTGCACGAGATATTACGCAGCGCAAAACAAGTGAAGCAACAATTGTCCAAACTAATTTTGAGTTGGATAGTTTTGTTTACAGGGCTTCACACGATTTACGGGCACCTTTGAGATCAATACTTGGGTTGGTAAATGTGATCAATAGTCAGAATGGCAATGAT
>DATHPH010000383.1:0-10277 GCA_035484095.1 Cytophagaceae bacterium
AAGGCTGTTTTACTGCCTACGGAAGCAGAAGGTAACATTCCCAGAGAACCGGTAATAACAGAAGCTTCATCCGTCAGGATGTCTCCAAACATATTTTCAGTAAGGACTACATCAAAATATTTTGGATTTTGAATAATTTTCATAGCAGCGTTGTCTACAAACATATAGTCAAGCTCCACATCAGGATAATTTTTAGCAAATTCTTTTACTGTTTCCCTCCACAATCTGGAAGTAGCCAATACATTGGCTTTGTCTACCAAGGTTAGTTTTTTTCTTCTTTTCTGAGCAGCTTCAAAAGCAAGTTTTGAGATACGAATGATTTCTTCTTTGGAATATTGACAATTGTCGAATGCTATAGTTCTGTCTTCGCTGCGGCCTTTCGTGCCAAAATAGATACCACCTGTAAGTTCGCGGAATACAACAAAATCTACGCCGTCTACTAAATCTGCTCTCAAAGGTGAAGCATTGGCCAAAACTTTATAAGTATTGATGGGGCGAATGTTGGCAAAAAGCCCAAGTGTTTTTCTCATGGCTAAGAGACCTTGTTCAGGTCTTACCGGTGCATTCGGATCGTTGTCATATTTTGGATGCCCAATGGCGCCAAAAAGAATTGCGTCGGAAGCCTGACATACCTTCAAAGTCTCTTCCGGAAAAGGATTGCCTGTTGCATCTATGGCCACTGCACCGATGAGTGCTTCGGTATAGATAAATTCATGTCCAAAAACCTGCTCAATTGCTTTTAATGCTTTTAATGCCTGATCGGTAACTTCTGGACCTATTCCATCTCCTTTTAAAACAGCTATATTTTTTTTCATACGTGTAAAATGATCTAACAAATCTGAGGACGAAGCTACGAAAATAACCGCAATTGAAGAAAATAAAAATCAGTTACAGGAAGTGTAGAGAAACCAACTGTTTTGACAAAAGAATGTTTTAGGTTCAATGCCAGTCCATTTTAAAGACACTTTTTTCGAAATTCATTATTGATTGGATCTTACCTTGGTCACTTCTTCTTTAGAGATTCCAATAGCTTTATTTCCAAAATTGGTACGAATATACGTAAGTACATCTGCAATTTCCTGGTCGGACAAATGTTGATGGGAAGGCATTGGATTGTGGTAGAGCTCTCCATCAATTTCCATGGGAGTACTTACACCATTTAAAACAAGTTTTATAAGAATCTCCTTGCTTCCAGTAACCCAACTTACATTTGAAAGAGGTGGGTTCATATTGGGAACGCCACTTCCATTGGCCTGATGGCACGACAAACAATGTTTATCGTATATTATTTTCCCAGAGGATATTATTTTGTTTGAATTGTTCTGAGAAAATAGAGGAGAAACAAACATGATGGAAAAGCTTAAGAGAAGCGTTATTTTTTTCATAATGAGTATTAAATTTCTCGCCTTGTTAAAGGTAGTTGTTGATAATAAAGGGAATCAGCGTTGTTCTTTTATAGAATTATTTACCTGTATACAATATTCTCCAAACGGTTCCTATAACTGAATCTGAAATATAAAGCGAACCATCCGGTCCTTCTGCGAGTCCCATTGGTCTGTGTTTTGCATCTCTTGGACTTTTAATTTCCGGTCCTCCTGAAAATCCTTCAGCAAATACTTCCCAATTGCCAATTGGTTTTCCATCTTTGAATGGAACAAACGCTACAAAATAGCCACCTTGTAGGAGCGGTGCTCTGTTCCAGGATCCATGGAAGGCAATGAAAGCACCATGTTGGTATTTTTCAGGAAACTGGTTGCCATGGTAAAAAAGCAAATCATTTGGAGCCCAGTGTCCTGGGAAGGCTATCAGAGGTTTTGGTTTATCATCGCATCTTCCTGTTTTTTTTCCATCGCCTCCGTATTCGGGTGCCAATATTTTCTTATTCTGCAGATGGTCGTAATAGCAATAAGGCCATCCATAATCTCCGCCCATTTGTAACTGGAAAAATTCTTCCGATGGCAATTCTGCGTTTTGTTCGTCTGTATAATATTCCGGGTATAATGTATTCAACTGGTCACGACCATGAGGTACCGCATACAATTGTTTATGATAGCTGTTCCATTCCAATGCCACGCAATTACGGAGACCTGTTGAATACCGAATGCCATCGGTGAAATGCTGGTTGAGTTTATGGGCATCGAATTGCCATACACCACCATAGGTTTCCAATAGAGGACAAGGATCCATTCCTGGAGAATCTTTGATACGGTCTTTTTCCTGACACGCATTGGACGGAGCTCCAATATTGACGTAGAGCTTTCCGTCGTCGCTTATAGTAATGGATTTGGCTTCGTGCTGTGGCTTATAAGGAAGATTGTCGATAATTACTTCTCTGTTTTTTTCTTCAAGAAAGGCAATTCCCTTTTCTATAGGATATCGGTAAACAGATGAATCCGAGGAAGCATATAGGAAATTTTTGTAGATAGTAATTCCGGTACCGGTGTAGTTTTCATACCCCTTTATATTATCAGCTTTTCCGTCTCCATTTTCATCTTTCAAAACCATAATTCCATTGCCTTTGTTCAGTTGTCGAAGTTTGACATAAACGGTCCCATTTTTATCAACTGCAATATGTCTTGCTTTACCCGATTCTGACACGACGGTAATAGCAGCAAAATCTTTGGCTAATGTCAGTCCGCCATTGTCTGCGTCAGGTTTTAGTTTTTGTGTAAAGCCAAGTTGAATGGAGAAGGTACATAAAATCCAGCCAAGAAAGATAGTATTTCTAAAGGTTCTGAATTTTATATAAACTTGAGTAGAAGTGTTCATGTATAAGCATTTAATTTTGTATAATTTTATTACAATATGTAAGGAGCAAATGATTAAAAAATTCTATTCGAAAGATAAAAAATATCAGTTTAAATTATGCAGGCTTCATAAAAAAAATAACAATAGAACGCGTTTATGTATGAATCTTTATTCGGCTGTAAACGCGTTCTATTAAAAGCGATTATAAGATATGGAGATATTTACTCGTTTTTTCGTATTCTTCAATCTTACCTTTCATGCTTAACAAATAATCAATATCATCGTATCCGTTAATGAGACAGGTTTTTTTGTATTGGTTTAGATCAAATTTTTCAATAATAGAGTGTCCTACAATTTCCACTTGTTGGTTTTCTAAATCAATGATAAGTTCCAGTTTAATGTTGCTTTTTACCAGTTCAAAGATTTTATTTAAAAAATCCTGTGAAACTTGCACCGGCAAGAGCCCATTATTTAGAGCATTGCTTTTAAATATATCGGCAAAAAAACTGGAAATAACCACTTTAAATCCAAAATCATGAATGGCCCAGGCAGCATGTTCACGGCTTGAACCACACCCGAAATTTTTGCCTGCTACTAATATTTTGGATCCTTTATAACCGTCATTGTTTAGTATGAAATCTTTTTTTGGCTGGTTATTTTCGTCGTATCTCCAATCACGAAAAAGGTTATCGCCAAATCCTTCACGAGTCGTTGCTTTCAGAAAGCGAGCCGGAATAATCTGATCCGTATCTATATCTTCAATCGCTAAAGGAGTAATGGTTGATTTTAAAGTGATGAATTTTTCCATCTTACTGTTCTTAATAATTTTTAATAATATATATAAGATTAATTTAAACTGAATTCGCGGATGTCTACAATTTTACCGGATACTGCTACTGCGGCAGCGGTTAATGGGCTTGCCAGCAAGGTGCGAGCTCCGGGTCCTTGTCTTCCTTCAAAATTTCGATTGGAAGTGGAAACACAATATTCGCCTTTTGGTATTTTATCTTCGTTCATACCTAAACAAGCGGAGCATCCAGGCTCACGAAGTTCAAAACCTGCTTCTGCTAGTATTTTGTCAAGCCCTTCTGCCATGGCCTGTTTTTCTACTTGTTTGGATCCAGGTACAATATAAGCGTTGACGTTGGATGCTTTTTTCTTTCCCTTTAGAAATTGAGCAACCTGACGTAAATCTTCTATTCTCGAATTTGTGCAGCTTCCTATAAATACATAATTTACCTGTTTGCCAAGCAAAGGAGTTCCTTCCGTGAACCCCATATACTCAAGAGCTTTGGAGAACGTTGCACGATTGCTTTCCTCAATTTCCGATAATTTTGGAACGTTGGAATTTATTTTAATGCCCATACCGGGATTAGTTCCGTACGTAATCATTGGGGCTATGTCCGCTGCGTCGTAGTGGTATACCTGATCAAACACTGCGTTGTTGTCAGAGTAAAGTGTTTTCCAATAAGCTACCGCCTCGTCAAATTTCGCTCCTTTCGGGGCAAATTCTCTTCCTTTTACATAATTGAAAGTCGTCTCATCGGGAGCGATCATACCTCCACGAGCACCCATTTCGATGCTCATGTTGCAGATCGTCATCCGTGCTTCCATCGATAGGGATCGGATCGCAGAACCTGCAAACTCCACGAAATAACCTGTTCCGCCGGCTGCTGAAATTTTGGAAATAATATAGAGGATAATATCTTTGGACGATACTCCTTTTCCAAGCGTGCCGTTGATTTCAATTTTCATTGTTTTCGGTTTGGCTTGCATCAAGCATTGCGTCGCCATCACTTGCTCTACTTCACTTGTCCCTATACCAAACGCAATGGAGCCAAAGGCTCCGTGTGTAGAGGTATGGCTGTCGCCGCATACGATTGTCATACCGGGAAGCGTAATTCCTAATTCAGGTCCAATTACATGTACAATGCCTTGGTAGGGATGTCCCAAGCCATAAAGCGTTACGCCAAATTTTTTACAATTTTCAGAAAGTTTTTCTACCTGTAAACGGGATAATGCTTCTTTAATAGGAAGATGTTGGTCTTTTGTTGGAACGTTATGATCAGCGGTGGCCAGTATTCTTTCTGTGCTGTATAAACCTATTCCTCGATTCTCCAGTCCTGTAAAGGCTTGCGGACTCGTTACTTCATGAATTAAATGTTTATCGATGTATAAAACATTAGAACCTCCTGGTATTTCGGCTACTACATGTTCGTTCCACACTTTTTCAAATAAAGTTTTTCCCATTGTAATTTAAACTATAATATGATTGTATCTATTTAGCGAATTCCACTTTTGTCATCAGGGTTTTCAGATCCTCGTCTTCCAATTGTTTTTTGGTATCTGCCATTTCCAAGAATCGTTTGTAGGCTACTTCCAGACTTTCTTTGGATAATTTGTACCCAATATTTTCCAAACGGTAAGAAAGGGCAGCTCTTCCACTTCTTGCCGTTAAAACAATGGATGAAGAATCAGCTCCGACATCATCCGGATTTATAATCTCATAATTCTCTCTGAATTTTATGACCCCGTCCTGATGAATACCGGAAGAATGGGCGAACGCATTTTTGCCAACTACTGCTTTATTCGCCTGAACAGGCATGTTCATAAGGGTAGAAACTAAACGACTGATCGGCACCAATTTTTTGGTGTTGATACCGGTTTCTAACCCCAGGGACTGATGACTTTTAATAATCATAGCTACTTCTTCCAAAGAAGTATTCCCCGCTCTTTCTCCAATCCCGTTGATCGTACATTCTACCTGTCTGGCTCCGTTGACGAGACCTGCCATGGCATTTGCGGTTGCCAATCCAAGATCGTTGTGGCAATGCACAGAAATAATTGCCTTATCAATATTTTTTACATGATCGACCAAATATTTTATTTTGGCACCGTATTGCTCTGGTAAACAATATCCATTGGTGTCGGGAATATTTACAACGGTAGCTCCGGCTGCGATAACGGCTTCCACCATTTTAGCAAGGTATTCGATGTCTGCCCTGCCAGCGTCTTCGGCATAAAATTCGATGTCTTCAACAAATTTCTTAGCATATTTTACGGCGTCAACTCCTCTCTGAAGAATTTCTTCGCGAGTACTATTGAACTTATATTTAATATGCATGTCGGAAGCGCCGATTCCGGTATGTATTCTTTTATGTTTGGCGTATTGTAAGGCTTGTACGGCACTATCGATATCCTTTGTGTTTGCACGGGTAAGTGCACAGATAGAAGGTTCTTTTACAGCTTTTGAAATTTCGACAACAGAATTGAAATCACCAGGACTGGAGATGGGAAATCCTGCTTCAATAACGTCCACACCTAGTTCTTCAAGTGCTTTGGCTACCTCAATTTTTTCAATCGTGTTTAATTGGCAGCCTGGGACTTGCTCGCCGTCTCTTAAAGTTGTATCAAAGATGTAAACCCGTTTAGACATAATACTATATTATTTTATGTGTAATTCTTATCAAAAAAAAACCATTCCCTTAGTTGAGAATGGTTTTCATATATCATGAAATTCCTTACTCAACAATGACAATTGCCGTCATCGGGAGTAGCAGAAATGCTGATGCTGCTATTTTAGTAAATATTTTCATATTAGTAACGTAGACAAATATAGTCATAAAATTTCAAATAGGGCAAAAATTTTGATTCTATCTTGAACAATGCTAATATGTATTTAGGAATCAGTAAATTATAGGTGAAAAGGATTGATTTGATTTAAAAAAAAGACGATTGATGCCTTGGCATTACTTTCGATAAGCACAAAGGATGCCAAGGAGATTCAATATTCTATTAACTTTCAAATGGATTTGCAGACCGTTGAGATGCATAAATTCTTTTTCATTTATTGTGTCTGTGACCCGGTTGAATAACTGTTGGCTTCAAAAATTTAGGCACCCTATTTTGCTAAGGAGTTGTTTTATCTCCGTCTACTTAAATAGTTTTGTTTTACATTAATTAACAAAAAATAAAATGATATTCACGATTCAATTTTGTACCCTATTTCTGCTAATGTTAGTTAATGGAGTATTTTGGGGTCCTTGGTTTGCGCTCCATCGTTCCCTTTCTATTTTTAATGCTTCTGAATTTTTAAAGATTGTAAAAACATTGGCTGCAAATATGGGTAAGACAATGGCTGTTATGATGCCCTTGTGCATTTTAGTTACGTTGGGATCTGTTTTTGTTTATCCAGAAAAAGATACAATTGGGTTTTACCTGTGCATTCTCTCGTTAATTTTTATTTTAGGTTCACTAATAATTACAATGGCTGTTGAATTGCCAATTGTAAATGAAATTAGACAATGTACCGTAGAAACATTACCTGCAAATTGGGAAGCAAAACGTGACCGTTGGGTGAAATTTCATGGATATAGAATAATAGCAGGTATGCTAAGTTTTGCTTTTTTCGCTTTTTCAATTTTGTTTCTAGTCTGACATAATAGTCCATTTAGTCTGGTAACACAGCAAAATCAAAACCTTTGTTTGTTGAAGCATTTCGCTACAACAAAAAGTAATGGGGATATAAAGGATTTTAGATTATTTGCCTCCCTTATTAAGAATATAAACAGCCAATATTCCCAATAAGCCTCCTAATAAAGTATTCCAAAGGGGTAGTTCGTCAAGAATTATCCATGAACCAATGGCAGCAGATAATGGTACCATAAAAATATAACCACTGGCTTTGTTGGCACCTATTTTAGTGGTGGCATAGAAATAAAAGGTAGTGGCAAGTGATGTAGTAATCGTGGCACTGAAAAATAAACTGATCCAGAATTTTACATCGCTTTCTTTTAAAATCGTAAACGTAGTATGATTATCCGTAAAGAAAAGCATAAACAAAGAACAAATTCCGTACATCCATAAACTGAAGCTGACAGGAGAACCATAGCGATGTGACAAGGCTGTAAATTTTGATAAAATGGCCCAGGTAATGGTGGCGGAAACAAAATATAAATTTCCTGTTTCTAAAATAGAAGCTCCGTTGACCCATACTTTTACTAAAACAGCACCGGCTACAAGACCTATCAAAAGACCTGTTATCTCTTTCCCGGAAGGTGCTTTCAGGCTGATCAACATAGTAACAGCGTAGGTGATGATAGGATTAAGTGTCGTCACCAAAACTCCTCCGGCTCCTGCTTTTCCATGATTCAAGCCTTCCAGAAACAAGTAACCATAGAGAGTCATGCAAATGCTTGCGCCAATCAAGATCCACCATCCATTTTTTGAAATAAATAATTTTTCTTTGGTAAAGAATAGAATAAGGAGAAGGGAGAGAAACGTCAACGCAAATCTCAGAAATGCCATGTTTTCAGAAGCGCCGTAGGAAGCAAGTATTTTTCCTACCGGCCAGCTAATGCCCCAACAAAACATGGAGGCAATCATTCCTACTAAAAATCTTTTATGCGCTATTTCAGTTTCCTCTTTCACTTTTAGTTTTTTAATGGGATGATTATTTTTTTGAATACTGCCAGATCCAAGTAAGGGTGTAGGTTGGAATAAAATCAATTCCCGGTAGTACTTCTTCTATAAAATTAAAGATTCCACCCAATACCCCTATTTTACCACCGAAAGACTTGTAAAAGACAAAAGCAGAAATAGGTGCCCATATCAGATCGCCCCACTCGCCAAAGAAGGGAATAAAGTAAGTGGCGTAACCGATAGCATCCATAAGAACACAAAAAAGGAGAGAGGGTTGTTTTTGCATGCTGACTTTTTCGGTAAACTAGTTGCAAAAGGGCCTTCTAAATTTAGAAGGCGCTTGGACTATTAGATCGGATTATTCGGCAGAAGTAAATTGTCTTAAAAAACGGACATCGTTTTCTGTAAACAAGCGTAAATCTTTTATCTGATATTTTAAGTTTGTAATTCGTTCAATCCCCATACCAAAGGCAAAACCTGAGTAGCGGGACGAATCAATTTTGCAATTGTCCAACACATTGGGGTCTACCATTCCACAACCTCCAATTTCAACCCAGCCGGATTGTTTGCAGATGGTACAACCTTTCCCTTTGCAAATCAAACAAGAAATATCAATTTCCGCACTTGGTTCTGTGAAAGGGAAAAACGAAGGGCGGAAGCGCACGGTAATATCTTTGCCGAACATCTCTTTTACAAAATGGTAAATGGTGTTTTTAAGATCGGAAAAACTTACGTTTTCATCAATGTACAATCCTTCTACCTGATGGAACATACAATGTGCCCTTGCCGAAATCGCTTCGTTGCGGTATACACGTCCGGGCATAATGCTTCGGATCGGAAGTTTCCCTTGCTCCATGATGCGTACTTGCACATTAGAGGTGTGTGTACGTAAAATCATATCCGGGTTTTTTTCGATAAAAAACGTGTCTTGCATCTCTCTGGCAGGATGGTTTTCCGGAAAGTTAAGCGCAGAGAAATTATGCCAATCGTCTTCTATTTCCGGTCCATCGGAAACATTGAAACCCATACGTTCAAAAATCTGAATGATTCGTTCTTTTACAAGGGTAATAGGATGTCGGGTGCCTAATTCATTTGGAATAGGAGGAAGGCTCAGATCCATAGAAAGATTTATATCGGATGCTGTATTGTCTTGTAACATTCCTGATAAAGCTTCGAACCGCTCTTGTGCGAGATTTTTTAGTTTATTCAATTCTTGTCCAACCAGTTTTTTTTCTTCGTTGGCTACATTTTTAAAATCATCAAAGAGAGAGGAAACTTTTCCTTTCTTACTGATAAAAGTCAATCGAAAAGCTTCGAGATGTTCTTTTGTATCAATTTTAAACTGCTCGATTTCTGAGTTTATTTCTTTTATTTTTTCTAACATGATAAGCAAAGATAGAAAAAAGAGAGAAAGAAGTAAAGCGTAAAAATAGGATACGTTTTTTGTTTTGCTTTAGGTATTAAGGTTCGAAAAGTTAGCATGAATCTAATATATAATAGTATGAGTAAAAATCAATCGTAAATTTTACTTAAATCAATCCTTTCTCAACTCCTCCATAGGTAGGGAAATAAGATATATGCCAAGGCTACCATCATAACATTCAAGGCCCCTAAAATAATAAGTTCATCATAACTCACGGACAATGCCAATCCGTCAATGGCACTTTTGGAGACTTTCATCAACATTAAAAGCATAGGGATAATGATGGGAAATCCCAAAATGGTCATAAGTGTGCTACTGTTGTCTGCTTTGGAAGCAATGGCGGAAATCATGGTGAATGTTGTCGCAAAACCGACCGATCCAATCAGAATATTGATAAAAAATAAGATTTTATCCTGAACGGGATTTCCTAAAACAATAGAATAAAAAAAATACGAAATTGAAGAAAGGAGTAATAACAAGCCTGTATTATAAATGACTTTGGATAGAATAATGGCTTGAGGACTGGCGAGTGTATAGTAATACAACATACGTCCTGATTTTTCCTGTAAAAAACTTTTTGCCACCGCATTGACAGAGGCAAAAAGTAACACGATCCACAAAACAGCATTCCAAGTGAGTGGATTTATTTTATTGGTTTTTATTCCAAAGCTTAAATAACAAACAA
>DATHPH010000384.1:0-5045 GCA_035484095.1 Cytophagaceae bacterium
GAATGGAACGGCGCAACAATTTGCTGCAACAGATGCTTTCTTTGGTAAATTTTCAGGTAAACAGGTGCAGGAATTTCTATCAGACATCAATATTCATGTTGATTTGATAGCCTCTCATGGTCATACCATTTTTCATCAACCTCAAAACGGTTTTACTTCTCAGATTGGCAACGGCGCTTTTATTTCAGCGATTACCAATATTCCTGTAGTGTCCGATTTGCGTACCATGGACGTAGCTTATGGAGGGCAGGGAGCTCCGCTTGTTCCGATTGGAGATCAACTTCTTTTTGGCGACTATGATTATTGTCTTAATATTGGAGGCATTGCCAATGTTTCATTCAAGCAGGCGGGGAGGAGGATTGCAGGTGATCTATGTGCTGCGAATATTGTACTTAACAAACTAGCCGAGGAAAATAACAAACGATACGACAATGGTGGGAAGATGGCAGCCAGCGGAAAAATAAATGATACTCTATTCGGTAAATTGAACAAGTTTGGCTTCTATAAAAAAGATTTTCCTAAGTCGTTGGGAAGAGAATGGATTGAGAAAGAAATTTTTCCGCTTTTGGACGCCTCCACTATTTCAGTGGAAGATAAACTGGCAACTGTCTGCGAACATATTGCCTACCAGATTTCCTTGATTGTTTTACCACACAGGAAAAAGACTTCTGTCCTCGTTACTGGAGGCGGAGCGTTTAATGAATATTTAATTGGTCGGATAAGAAAATTTGCGGGGGAGAAAATAGAAATAGTCCTGCCAAATGCTCAAACAATCTCGTATAAAGAGGCGGTGATATTTGCATTTCTTGGATTAAAGCGCGTGTTGGGAGAAGTCAACGCTCTTAGCAGTGTTACCGGTGCTTCTCAGGATTCTATCGGGGGTGCATTATATGGAATGGTTCGGGGAAAGAATTAATAAAAACGTCTTTCTATTAATTCTAAAAATTCTTTTACTTCTGTTCTTTCAGGGTCCCAACCATATTTTTTACCGTATACCTGATCCAAAATGTTTTTTGCTGAATCGTGGTCTTCGCATCGTTCTACCTGAATAAGCGCCAGGTTATAATCGTCTGTACTTCCTTTAAATAATTCGTTGATAAAAATATATCGGAGATTAATCGGAACAGCCTGTTTAAGATCATGAATTTTGCTTTTGCGATGTTTTGTCAGAATGTTCGTTTCTTCTTCTTTCATCATTACGTCGTTTAGCGACAACTGCTTACTCCTGGCAAAGGAATCATTAATAGAGGAGACTGCCCTTTTTTCCTTGTCTAATTCTACCAATGGTTTTTTAAAGGCAACGAATTCAGAAGTCTTTATTTTGGTTAAAGCTTCTTCTTTGCCTAAAGATTCGTTGGCAGGGTGATTCTCTTTTTGTTGAGTTAAATCCTCGATGGTTATTTTTAAAATGGCTGAAAAAGCTTCTATATACCGTGTAGGAGGCTCCATGGAAGGCTCATAGTTTTTATAAATTTCCTCAAAGTACAATAAAACTTCATTTTCCGGAAACCCGGTTTTGTTTTGAAGTTGTAACTTTTTAATAAGCGTTTGAATGAGAAATTTATTTACTTTTATATATTTCTCCCTTTCTATGATTTCTGTCAAAGAGATAATAGGTTTGCCCAAAAGTTCAATTTTTAAAAATTGATAAGGGTCTACTATATAAGCCAATGTATCGGAAACAGCCTTTTTAACCAAAGGTTTGAAAAACTCTTTGCGAATGGAAATGTATTTGGAAAGTTTATTAAGAAAGAGAGATAACGCCTCTTTGACATCTTCATTTTCATAATCGAAATAGGGACTTCTTAATTTATACGATTCCTCTTTCCATCGATCAAATAAATTTTTTATAATGAATAAATTAAGTTGGTCTATTCCTGTAAATTTTAAAATTTCGGTACCGGAAATGACAGCAATGCTCCCTTGATAATAATCGTTGCATAGCTTTTCAGATAGGGCTGTGCTGTATGATTCCAATTTTGGCAAGTCTATTTTCGTCGGCATCTCTTTTTCTTAATTGTATCCTTATAAAAGTACTTATTTTAGTGAAAGATTTAATACAAACCTTCTAAAAACTTACGAACATATAAAAGTATTATTGTCTTGGAAGTGTCCTTTTTTAATTAGATTTGTATACTAAATTCAGGTTTGAGCGTTTTCTCATCTAAGGATCCAAATACTAAAATGCGCTATAAGTTATTTATGGTCGGTTGGTTGTTGTTTTTTGCACACCAAATTTTTTCGCAAGAGAACAATATACCTATTGGAACATGGCGTGTTCACCTGCCTTATATGAATATGAATACAGTAGCAGTTTCTCCGGATAAGGTTTATGCAGCCAACGGTGCTAGTGTATTTTATTTTGACAAAGAAGAAAGTTCTATCAACGTCAACTCCAAATATACGGGTCTCAACGATGTTTCTGTTTCGAGAGTGGGGTATAATGCAGCGGCAAATTCCTTTATTATCGGATATGCCGACGGTAATATTGACTTTATAAAAGGGAATACTATTATCAATGCAAACGATATATACCGTACGAATATAATTGGCTCAAAGAAAATAAATCATATACTTTCAAGTGGCAAATTAGCCTACATATCCGGTGATTATGGTGTTGTGTTGTATGACTTGAACCGAATGGAAGTAAAGGAATCGTATCTTACCCTTGCCGCTAATTTCGCCACCAATGCGGTATATGCAGCTTCTCTTACTACGAATAACGACAGCATATTTTTAGCTACCTCGAAAGGTGTCATGACCGCAAAAGTTTCCCCGAATATTAATCTTTTAGATTTTTCCAACTGGTATACCTTTCAGGCTTCCGATAGTATAGATACCTTAAACGTGGTCTCCGTTTGTTCAAATGCCGGCGTTGTATATGCAGCGGTAAATAATAAGGGTATTTATTACTATAATGGGTCTAAGTGGAAGAAAATGTCTGTTCCGATAACGGGTGGGGGGAATATTTATTCTCTTACGCAATCTGGAAATAGTGTTTTAGCATGTGTCGATTCTGCGGTTTTTCAAATTTTATCCCCTAATTCCTGGAATACATTTTTTCAGGTAAAAAGCGTTAATCCCAAAGAGGCCTATTTTGACTCGGACAACACACTTTGGATTGCCACTTATAACAACGGTTTGGTTCGGTTTAAGAACGGGAAGATGGATAATTTTTATCCGAATGGCCCTTTTACCAATGTTGCATTTCGCTTTGCCTATTATAACAACAACATGGTTGTACTTGCAGGAGGCTACAATTCAATTGGCCAGCAAAATTATTGTGCAGATTGGTTCAGTACTTTTGAAAACAATACAGAATGGACAATAGGAAGATATAAATATACTATACCTTCTTATTTCGGCGATTTTGTTTCTGCTACCTATAATAACTTTAATTCTACTTTATATGTCTCTAGTTATGCAAATGGATTGATTGCTATAACGCCAGGACAATCAACCGTAAAAGTATTTGATACCACCAATAGTATTCTTCAAAGTAATAATGCTCCGGTTCCGGTCATGGCCGTTGGTGAAACTGCGTTGGATTCAACAAACGGGACCTTATGGATTCCTGTGCACGGGGCAAAAGCGAATTATTACAATCTTTATTCGCTCACAGCGAAAGGGGTTTGGACAGGCTATGTAGTGCCAAGTAGTATTGGAAGTTATTTCTCCGGTGTCACCATTGATAATTTTGGGAACAAATGGATAAAATGTATCGGACCAGGTGGTACAACCGGAGTAGTAGTATTTAATGAAATACAAAACAGTGTGCGAACACTCACCACAAACACCGGGCAAGGGGCGTTGCCCAATACATACACTAGTTGTATTACAAAAGATAAAAACGGATATATGTACCTTGGAACTACTCAGGGAATTGCTATTTGTTATAATCCTTCTACCATACTTAATAGTGGGGTGGATCTCGTCTCTCCCATTTTTCAGGGATTCCCGTTGCTTTGGCAGCGGAATGTGCTGGCGATTGCCATTGATGGAGGAAATAGAAAATGGGTTGGAACAGATGATGGCGTTTGGCTTTTTAGTTCAGACATGACAAAAGTCTTGCTTTATTTTGACATTACGAACAGTCCTCTTTTATCAAATTATGTGATGGATATTAAGGTACATGAACTGAGTGGTGAAGTTTTCTTTGCAACACCCGCAGGCATTGTTTCTTATAGAGGAACAAGTACTGAAGCAGATAATTATTCAAGTGTAAAAGTTTTTCCAAATCCCGTTACTCCGGGGTTTAATGGGATGGTAGGCATTTCCGGATTAGCGTTGAATGCTTCTGTAAAAATAACCGATGTCGCGGGCAACCTGGTATACGAGACAACTGCCCAGGGAGGCACAGCAGTATGGAACGTACGGGATTATAACGGAAAGAAAATTGCAACAGGAGTATACCTTATTTTTTGTAGTACGCCAGATGGTTCCTCCAAATATGTATCTAAAATGGCGGTTATAGAATAATGCTTCAAAAAACTCGAGGAGTAGTACTGGGGTATATCAAGTATGGAGATACCTCTATAATTTCAAAAATATATACCGAAGAGTTTGGCCTTCAGACTTACATAGTCAATGGCGTGAGGAGTAAATCCTCTAAAAATAAAATAGCCATGTTTCAGTCGCTTACGCTCCTGGATATGGTCGTGTATCATAAAGAAAACAGGGAAATAAATCGGATCTCTGAAATTAAATGCAACACTGTTTTTCACTCAATTCCGTTCGAGCAAAAAAAAATCAGCATCGTCGTTTTCCTGGCCGAACTTTTAGGTAAAACACTGAAAGAACATTACCATAACAAAGAACTCTTCGAGCTGATTATACATACAATCGCTTATTTAGACGAGGTACAAGAGCATTACGAAAATCTTCATTTGCAGTTTATGATACAACTGGCCTCTTTTCTGGGATTTTCTCCCGGGTCTGTAGACGAACTAATGCAAGAGATTTTGATTTCTCTTTCGGAAGAAGAAAAAAACGCATTGGCTCAATTAATGGTTGTTTCTCCCGATCAATATGTGCGAATGAACAAT
>DATHPH010000385.1:0-13397 GCA_035484095.1 Cytophagaceae bacterium
TATATCGCCTACCCAAGCACGCACATAGCCATTTTTAGGTTCGATAGAAACGAAACCAGTATGTAAATAATGGAATACATATTTGATAGAATCCCATGGACTCATGGTGGTGTCTTTATCCCCGTTCCAGGTAAAGACCCTCATTTTTATGGGTTGCTTCATTGCGGCGAAAATAGCCTGCTCGTTATCGCCCAGCTCTTCTTTTAATTCTTTATAACGTTCGGACCGTCGAGCCATTTTTTCCACGAAACCTTTTATCTCATGATGTTCTTCGTCTGTCCACGGAGCCCGTCCTTTCCAATGCGTGAAAAATTCCTTTTGTAAACTTGCCATGTGTTTATTTACCGCTTGCTCAGCATAGCGTTGCATTCTGGAATCTATAGTGGTGTATATTTTCAATCCATCCGAATATAATTTCTTTCCATTTTTTTTGCACCATTCTTTCAGGATAGGTTTGAGGTAGGCTCGTAAATGAGGTGCCAAACCTGAATAATCATTGTCTGCTGTGAAATGTAATACCAAAGGTTTTGAAGAAATTTCTTCGTATTCTACAGAGGTAAGATACCCGTACTTCACCATTTGAGAAAGCACCGTATTTCTTCTGTTTAAGGCGCGGTCCATATTTCGCTTAGGGTTGTATACCGAAGGTCCTTTTAGCATTCCAATAAGGAGTGCTGCTTCTTCCAGTTTTAAATTTTTCAAATCTTTATCAAAATACCTGGAAGTTGCATTTTTGATCCCGTGCGAATTGTTTCCGAAATCGACAGTGTTGAGATACATTAAAAGAATTTCTTTTTTTGTATAAGAATGTTCCAATTGTATGGCTACAATCCATTCTTTTATTTTGTCAATAACAGGTCCTTCCAGTATACCTTTATAATCTTCGGCTTCTCTCAATTGAAAGAGGTTTTTAGCCAATTGCTGAGTAAGGGTACTGGATCCCCTTCTTTTTCCCATAAGCAGAGAAGGTACAATAGCAAAAATACCTTTCGCATCAACACCGGAGTGCTCATAAAAGCGGGTATCCTCCGTTGCAATAAGTGCATGAATTACCATTCCCGGAATTTCGGAATATTCCACCGGTGAACGATTGAACGTATAGTAATATTTTCCAAGCAATTTTCCATCGGAAGAATATACTTCAGATGCCAGATCACTTTTAGGATTTTCCAATATTTCAGAAACGGGAAGTTCTCCAAAAAGATTAAATAGATTAATATTTATAAAAAGGATAAGCAGTGAAAAAAGAAGAATACCTGATAAAAAAGAAAACCATAAAAATTTGATTATTCTATTTGCCGTCATGGGTTCGTATTATAATTCAGTTCAAAATTAATTTTATAACTAAGGTAGTTTCAGTGCCATCTTTTTTATTGTCTTTAGAGGTAGTTTCAAAATTCGCCAATAAAAATTAGTTTCTTTTCGATGGTATGTTTGAGACCTAAATACCTGATTTTTGTATCGAAATATACCATTAGTTTTGAAATAAATTATTGTTCTTTTGATTTATTCCGACAGTATTTTAGTGAGGTATTCAGTTAGTCCTTTCTCACTGGGTCTTTTGGCATCAGCGTCCAATATTAACCCATTTTTGTCGATGATTATAAATCTGGGAATGGTCTTGACGTTATAGCTGGTAATTACATCCGACTCTTTCCCATTTATCGATATTAATTGTGTACCCATCATCTTTTTTGCACGCACTACTTTCTGCCATTTCTTAGTATCCTGGTCAAAGGAAATATTGATAAATACAATATTGGGATTTTCTTTGAATGTTTCTTGTAAATTACGGGAATAAGGAATCTCCGCCTGGCAGGGGCCGCACCAGGTGGCCCAAAAATCAAGGTAGATTATTTTACCTTTAAAATCAGAAAGAGAAATTTTAGTTCCGTTTATATCCGAAAGTGTAAAATTAGGCGCAGGTTGTTTTTCAACAAGTTGAGCAAAAGAAGCAGAAAAAGAAAGAAGCAGAAAAAAAGAAATGGTGAAGCGTTTCAGGAAAATTTTATTTTTCATAATGTAGTAAGTTTTGTTAGAAACAATGATTTTGCTAAAATAGTTTAAATCAATTAAATAATATCTATTTAAAAGCATTTCATAATAAAAAAAAAGCTATGTTTAGGATGACTAAACCTTATTCTTGTATGAAAAAAATAACTTTTTATTTATTGTTTTTGGTAAGTACAGATATTCTATTTTCCTGTAGCAATGAAAAAACAGACGAAATGATTTCGGAGTCTGCTGATAAACAAAATCAGATAAAAATATCTGGGGGAAGAGGCACATCTTTCGATCCTTATCAAGTAACAATCATAGTCAGAGGTTACAATCAATCGGATTCTCTTATGACTGAGATTTACGCCAAAGAGTTAAATAAAGAAACAGTGAAATTTTCCTGGTTAGATAATAACAGTTGCAAAATCACCTTTGTCCAACAGGACGATTCGAAAAGGAATATGAATGTAACATTTGGTCAGGATGGTAATTCTCTCAGAGAAGAATAGTTATCAAAAAAGAAATGCTGTTCATATTTGTTTGCATTACTATATCAACCGCAGCAATCAAAGCTGGATTACAATAAATCTAGTCCAATTCTGATTGCTTGATAAAGAGTATATTCTGTATTTATTTTTTTGTTGTTAATATTTTCCAGGAGACTCAATCCTGTGATGTTTGAAGTGAAAATAAGTTCAGCAGAAAAAAGATCCTGTATGGGATACAATCCCTCTACCACTTTGATATTTTCCGAATGACAAAACCGGATGATTTGTTTTCTCATGATTCCTTCGATACAACCGGTTTCCAGGGAAGGGGTATATAATGTATCGGATTTACTCCAAAATACATTCGAAGAACATGCTTCTGCAATATTCCCCTTAGTGTCTGTAAGAAGAATTTCATCCGCACTCCTTTTCTTCTTTTCAATACCCGCTAAAAGGTATGGAAGAACGTTCAGTGTTTTGTATTTTGATAAAGGAGTATAATTTAAAGATAAGCCTTCAGAAGTAAAAACTTTTTCTTTTGTTTCCACTGCCTTATTATACGGGGAAGCGAGAATGGTGTATTCGGCTTCTGTTGTTTCAGGGGTGATAAGGCCTCCTTGTTTTCTCCACACCTGAATTTTTATACGGGCATTTTGATGAAGGTTATTTTTATCTTTAAGTTCTACTACATTTTTGAGAATAGTTTCTTTGGTAAGACTTTTCGGGAGCTTTATGTCTAATTGCACCAATCCTTCCGTAAGTCTTTTTAGATGATCGTCAAGAAACAAAAGTTTTCCATCACGAAATAACATAGTTTCAAATAACCCATCTCCATAGCAAAAAGCTCGGTTGTAAGGGCTGATTACAAAATTGTTTTCAGCTATAAATTGATCGTTATAAATAAGATAGTTCATAATGGGCGATTCAAATATATTTTACTAGATGAATTAACTCAAATCTAAGGATATTGAATAATGGGGAGAAACAGAATAGCTACAATCATACCGCATGTAAGAAAACCTGATTGCACCAATATACAAATCAATTACAAATATATACGATCGTGCCTGATATAAACGATAAAAGGACTTAGAGAGTGTATTGTTTTTAAAGGAAACTATATAACGTTAAAATATAGAATGCATTATTAATACCTTTTAAATCTCATTTAAGGGGTACTAAAAATTGTTCGTTAGATATCTGTGAAATTTTTAATTTTAACTCCAAAACTATTTTTAGATTGTATTCCAATTTGGAAATAGGTGATTTTGAAGAGAATATTGCAGCAAGATTTATAATGAAAATATGTATTATAAATTTGTTTTCTATATCTTAGAACCCTAAAGCTAGAGAAGAAAATTATTTTACAAACAAGAATGCAAAAATCGTCTGAACCAACAAAAATAGCAATCATAGGAGGAGGAAGCTGGGCTACTGCTTTGGTAAAGATATTAAGCGAGAATAATGTAAAAATAAATTGGTGGCTGAAAAATAAGGAAGATGCCCGTTACATTAAAGAATTCGGAACAAATCCCAGGTACTTAAGTAATATCCATATCAATGCCCGAAAGGTAAAACCATCCAATGATCTTAAAAAATCAATAGAGGGTGTTCAGGTAGTTGTTTTAGCTGTGCCAGCGGCTTTCGTAGAAGATGTATTGATGGGATTGAGTGCAGAAGAGTTGAAAGATAAAATAATTATTTCTGCGATTAAAGGAATGATTCCTTCTGAAAACATATTGGTTACTGATTTTATCGAAAAAAAATTTAACGTAAATCCATCCAATTTATGTGTCATTGCAGGGCCATGCCATTCCGAAGAAATAGCGATGGAAAAAAGATCTTATCTTACAATTGCCGGAAACGATCTGCTAGTTTCTGAAAAAATCGGACAGCTCTTGCAAGGTAGGTTTGTTATTACTTCAGTGATTCAGGATTTGTACGGAATAGAGTATTGTGCTGTTATGAAAAATATTATAGCTATTGCCTGCGGTATTGCGAAAGGATTAAATTACGGAGATAATTTTCAATCTGTGTTGGTGTCAAATGCGATGCAAGAAATAAAACAGTTTCTGAATGCTGTAGATCCCGGTAACCGTGATATGAATGCTTCCGCTTATTTGGGGGACTTACTAGTAACCTGTTATTCGCCCCATAGCAGAAACAGAACCCTTGGGTATATGGTAGGGAAGGGATACTCGGTAAGAGCGGCCATGTCGGAAATGAATATGATAGCAGAAGGGTATTTTGCAGTAAGTTGTATAAACGAATTGAATAAAAAATTTGTCATAAGCATGCCTGTTACGAGAACTGTGTACAATGTGCTGTATGAAAAGATCTCTCCCATTATGGAAATGCGAATTTTGGAGAACTCCATGCGATGAATATTTCTCCTGCTACGTAAGCATTGAAAATTATTTTTTACTGATTTTTCTCTTCCAATTTGGATCTACCCTATAAAATTTTGTGTCTTGTGAAATTATTACGGCATAATTTTTTTCAACCCAATTCTTTCTTTTCTCGTTAAATAAAAGTAAATTCTAATTAAATTAAACGTAGATATTATGAAAGAGCTGCATAAAAACTGGCTCACACAGGGCTTGATTGATTTTGAATACAAAAAATATCTGTTACTTGGATATTTGCAAGGAGTGAAAGAGGAGTTTAATAGTCGTAAACTTTATCCGGTTTTTACGGATCTTCTTTTTCATTACAAAAATATTATTCATCTAAAGCAAAACAAGGATCATTTGTATGAAAACTTCCCAAAGGAAATATCAGGGGCTGATTTTGAAAAGCTTTCCCTCATGTATACAGAAATTGTGAAAGACGACAAAATAATGAAGGAATTAGAAGACATTATGGAATACGCCATTATGGTCTTTCAAAATTATCTTACAGAAGGGAAGGACATCTATGAAGAAATTGAATACAATATGTCTATTGCTCCTGTAGGATTATTTTCGCTCAATTATGATAAAGGATATATGTTTTTTTATGTTGATAACATGAGACAAGCAAAAGTATATGAATACGAGATGACCATATTTGAAAGTTCGGAAGAAAAGTACCGGGGTATTCACACTAATTTTTTAGAGACAGTTGATAAAGGGTTAAACAATACCTTTGAATCCATTAAAATATACCTTGTGAAAAAGTATAAAAAAATGACAAATCCAGCCACCTATCTGGTAGATTCTAAGGTTAATTATCCTTTTGACGAAGCGATTCTACCCATCGCTAAGAGAATGTTGGTTCGATATATTAACAACCAAGCCGCATAAGGTTACTAAAAATGGTATATATAAAAAATGGGAACGTTAAGGTAAACGTTCCCATTTTTTATAATTTACGTTCAGAAGTTACTATTTCGCACTATCCGGTGAAAGCTGTCCTCCATCAGGAGTCGTCTGAGGCTTATCTTCATTGCTTGGAGTTGGGGCAGGAGCTGGAGATTTTTTATTTTCTTTGGCATTTTCTACGTTAATACTCCCAGAGTTTTCATCGTCCGTAGGAGCACTTACCATGATATTGGCGGTAAGACTAAGCGAAAGAAGCAGAATTGCTAATACCCAGGTAGTGGATTCAAGAAAATCGCCCGTTTTTTTTACACCCATAAACTGAGTAGCACTGGATCCGCCAAAACCGCTGGCAAGTCCGCCACCCTTAGGATTTTGAGCTAACACTACCAGCACAAGAAGAACCGCTACGATTACGATCAATATTAAAATAAAAGTACTCATTTATATTCTGTTTTTAAGTTTTTCAATTTGGGCCTCAAAGTAAGGCTTTTTTTCTGGATTTTTCAAGATTAATTGTTCATATATCTCAATGGCTTTCTCCCGTTTGCCTTGTAATGTAAGGATTTTGGCAAAATTTTCGGAAACGGGTACTTTGGAAATGCTTGAACTCTTGCTGGAGAGGTCAACAGAGTTATCCGGTAAATTGTGGATGTCTAATTTTGGAATCGAAGGATCTTCCTTTATAATCTTATTGATAATTTCCCCTTCTTTTTTCTTATTTTTGCGAAAGACACTTCTTTTTTCTTCCAAAAAATCCAAATATTCCAACAGTAAATTAGAGCTTGATTCATGTTCGTTCGATTCTTCCACAGCTACGTCTTCCATTCGGATGGGATAGGAGGTGGTCAATTGAAATGTGATAGTTGGTTCCAGATCGGAATCCTTATCAGCTTCCAACAGGAAATCGGCAGAAGATTTATTATCAGAACTTTTAAGGGTATTGATTTCTTTCTCGTCCGATTCAGGCTTCGTCAACAAAGATTCGGTGGTTTCTATTGGACTAAATGAGTCTTCTTCGATGTTTGTATTTTCGACAATACTTTCTTTTTCTTTTGTTTCAATAGGTAAAGTCGGAGAGACGCCTATTACATGGATTTCTTCCGGTACATCCTCCCAGGCACTTTTGATTTTGTTATAATGAAGCTTTTTTAAGTTGTCCTGAATCTCTTGAATTATTTTATCTCTCTGGGCATCTGTAAGAGGTTCTTTAGGAGACAATGGCAGATTGGACGGAAGCTCTTTCTTTTCTTCTAAAGGTGGCAGAGATAAATTTTTATCCTCTATTATTTCTACTTCTTTGATAGGAAGGTTGGTCGGCTGAACAGGGTTTTCTGTCTCATCTAATGTTGCCGTTGATTGTTTCGGAATATCAGAAAAAGTAAACTCTTTTTTGGGACTGGAAAGAATTCTTTTTAAATTTTTTCTATCCAACGTATAAGCGGCTGCCTTTTTTAATTTTTGGTCTGCGAACATCGAACCATTCTCTTCCGCTTGCTTTGCAATAAGAATATAGGTGGCCTGACAATATGGAAAACCAGCCGCAACTTTCTCCAAATCCAATAATTGCTCTGCAGAAATCTCGGAAGGATGGGTAATTAATTGTATGAAGGTTTGTTTGTTCAAGTGTTACCAGGTTGAAGTAGTTTTTTGATATATATCCAATACCATTTGGTCTAAAATAACTCCGGACAAAGTGCTTTCTACACTATTCAACGTTTTTTGTGCAGGGTAATCCTGATAGAAGGAGAAGTTGCTTTCGAAATTTTGCTTCTCGTCTTTTGTATTAGTGAAACTTATTTTAGCGGTAATGGTTAACCTATTTGATCCTGAAGTTTCCTGAGCAGTAGGAGAAACACCGGTAGAAACATAACTTACTATTTTACCTTCTATTTTCCAATCTGCTCCAGAAGGCACTAAGATAAGTTTGGTATTACTTTGATAATAGGTTTTTAATTTCTCTGTCATATTCTGAGCCAGGTTCGGTGGTCCCTGCCCGGACTCATTGTATATATACTGAATAGAAATAGTTTTGACATCAGAAGGGACTTGTCCGCCTGTGAAGTTATATACACCGCAAGAGGAAAGGCTCAAGAAAATACTACTTATCGATAGAAGAAATCGGATATTCATTTTTAAATTTATTGTATATAATTATTCTTCCAGATTATATTCTTTAATTTTTCTGTAGAGTGTTCGTTCAGAAATTCCCAAGTCCTGTGCAGCATATTTACGTTTGTTGTTATTTTTCTTCAGTGCTTTGATAATCATTTCTTTTTCCTTTACATTCAACGAAAGTGATTCGTCTTCGCTTTCAACTTCAATGTCATGCACTTCATTTTCTTCGTTTAAATCATTATCTAAAATAATATGAGGTTGATTGTTTTCTTTAGGTTTCAGCAAGTAACCGTTTTGAACTATTTCTTCTGCCATTGCATCGTTATGATTTATACTATGAAAAAGTTCTTTATGATTGTTTAAAACCTGATTTCCATAATTTTCATTCTGCAATACCTCATACACTAATTTCTTTAATTCATTCATATCTTTCTTCATATCAAAGAGAATTTTGTACAATATCTCTCTTTCCGAAAAATCGTCTGAACCTCCATTTCCTTTTGTAACGGCTGGTAGTGAAGGTGTCGTAATATCTGGAAGATATTTAATGAGTTTTTCTTTCGTAACAGTCCGATCTGTTTCGAGCACCGATATTTGTTCGGCAATGTTCTTTAACTGACGAATATTTCCTGGAAACCGGTACCGCACTAATAATTCTTTCGCTTCATCGGTAAGTTTGATGGGTGCTACTTTATACCGGTCGGCGAAGTCGGAAGCAAATTTTCTGAAAAGCAATTCTATATCAGCTCCTCGTTCTCTTAGTGGTGGAACATTAATTGGAACAGTATTAAGTCGATAATAAAGATCTTCCCTGAATTTTCCTTTTTGAACCGCATCAAATAAGTTAACATTCGTAGCGGCAATTACTCGTACGTCTGTTTTTAATACCTTCGACGAGCCTACTTTTATAAATTCTTTATTTTCTAAAACTCTTAATAATCTTGCTTGAGTACCTAGTGGCATTTCGCCGATTTCATCCAGAAATATTGTACCACCGTCTGTCTCCTCAAAATATCCTTTTCTTGCTTCATGTGCACCTGTGAAGGATCCTTTTTCATGACCAAATAATTCCGAATCAATAGTTCCTTCAGGAATTGCACCGCAGTTGATTGCTGTGAATTTCCCATGTTTTCGGACACTCAGCGAATGGATGATTTTTGAAAACGATTCTTTCCCACTTCCACTTTCACCGGTGATTAAAACCGACATATCGGTAGGAGCCACTTGAACAGCCACTTGAATTGCATGACTCAGAGCGGCAGAATTGCCTATGATCCCAAATTTTAATTTTATACTTTGAATTTCCTGATTAAAACCACTCATATTATAGATGCTTTAGGCGAAAGATCGTGTTTTTGAAAATAGATACATTTTTATTGCAATTATTGTTCATTCCAGTGTTTTAAAGGTTATTAGGATACTTGTCTGGCCTATACAAAGGCGAAGGAATTGTACAGTAAGTTTTAATTGGATAACACTTCTCCAATTAATGTTCCTTGCGTTGCACTCTTAATGAGGACATGAACATATTCCCCCTTTTTATGATTCCCTTTTGGAAATACAACGGTTGTGTTTTGCCCATTTCTTCCTTTAAGAAAATCTTCAGATTTTTTTGAAAATCCTTCAATCAATACATGATGAACTTTCCCGATTTCAAGTTGATTAAGCTCATACGAGGTTTTAGATTGTAGTTCAATAATTTCATCCAATCTTCTGCTTTTTATTTCAGTAGGTACATCGTCGGTATACTTTTTTGCGGCAGGAGTATTTGGGCGTTCGCTATACGCAAACATATACGCATAGTGGAATTTTACTTCTTGCATGAGAGAAATACTCTCTAGATGCTCTTCCTCTGTCTCAGAACAAAAGCCAATGATCATATCCGTAGACAAAGCACAATCTTCTCCAATGATTCGTTTGATAGCCTTTACCCTTTCTAAATACCATTCTCTGTTGTAGGTACGGTTCATTAGACCAAGTATTCTGGAATTTCCACTTTGGGCAGGAAGATGAATGTAATTGCAAATATTATCATATTTGGCCATGGTGTACAATACTTCGTCTGTAATGTCCTTCGGATGCGAAGTAGAGAAACGAACGCGCAAATCTGGATTTACCAATGCCACGCGTTCCAACAATTGAGCAAAATTAACAGTTTCAGAATGGTCTTCAGAATGCCACTTATAAGAATCAACATTTTGACCGAGTAAAGTTACTTCGCGGTATCCTTCTTTAAAAAGCTGCATTGCTTCTTTCAGAATAGAATAGGTGTCCCTGCTTCGTTCTCTTCCTCTTGTAAAAGGTACAACGCAAAATGAACACATATTATCACAACCTCTCATGATGCTAATAAAGGCCGTTACTCCATTTCCACTGAGCCGCACAGGACTAATGTCGGCGTATGTTTCTTCCTTCGATAGAAATACATTGACGGCCTTTTCACCTTCATCGGCTTCTGCGATAAGGGTTGGTAACTCGCGGTAGGCATCCGGACCAACGACCATATCTACTATTTTCTCTTCTTCCAGTAGTTTGGATTTTAATCGTTCGGCCATGCAACCCAATACACCAATGACCAATTCAGGTTTTTTCTTTTTAAGTTGAATAAATTGCTTCAGCTTATTTCTAACTTTTTGTTCAGCATTTTCACGAATCGAACATGTATTTAAAAAAATCACGTCCGCTGTTTCGGGGAAGGATGTTGTATCAAATCCATTGTCCTGCATGATTGAAGTAACGATTTCACTGTCCGAAAAATTCATCTGACAACCGTAACTTTCTATATATAATTTTCTTGTTTTACCGGTATTATGTTCCAACGATATTTTTGGAATATCACAAAGCGCTTTCTCTTCTTCCGTCGGCATAATAATTTGAAGGTCTTTTATTACCTGTTTCATGATAGTCACACTATTTTAATTGACAAAAATAGTAAAAAATATCAGAATAATGACATAATGGCAGATTATATATAATGGATCTTTTATTTTTGTATTATTTTTATTTTTTATTAATATTATCATAATATTTTATAATAATATATAAAATATTTATATTTAAAATAATAGATAAAATTTTAAAAGTATGGCATTATTTAGTTGGAATAATAGTAAAAAGATAGCTGTATTAGAAAATGAAATTGAAAAATTGACTCATTATTTGAAAATATCAGAATTTTCGATTAAAAAAATTTCAAATGGTAATTTTGAATTAAACAAAGATGAAAATGCTCATCCGCTTCAAAATAGTTTGTTGGAACTAAATAAAAAAATGAAGGAATTTGTAGAAACGGAAAAACAGCGAAGTTGGATATCAGAAGGGTTGGTAACGTTTGTAGAAATTTTCAGAAGGGATCAAACGCAAAAAAAAGAGCTTTATCACCATATTTTAGCTTCGTTAATCAAATACGTTAAAGCAAATCAGGGTGGTCTTTTCATATTGTCTGGTTCCGATAAAGAGGCTGTTTTAGAAATGGTTGCTTGTTATGCTTATGAAAAGAAAAAATTCATAGAAAAAAAAGTAGCGATAGGAGAAGGGTTATTGGGACAATGCTTTATGGAACAAGAAACATCTATGTATACCGATTTGCCTCCTTTTTATACCACGATCACTTCCGGTTTGGGGGAGGTTACACCTGGATGTTTGTTATTGGTTCCTCTAAAGTTTAACAATCAAGTTATAGGCGTTTTGGAAATAGCAGGTTTTCATAAGTTTCAAAAACACGAAATTGATTTTATAGAAAAAATTGCAGAGAGCATTGCTTCCATCAGCCTGAATATTCAGAATACTGAAAAAGCTCGAAATCTACTTTTAGAGTCGGAACAAAGAGCGCAAATGTTGAAAGAACAAGAAGAGGAACTGCGCCAGAATTTAGAAGAACTTGTTGCCACCCAAGAAGAAATGCAGCGTAAGCAAAAGGAACTCGATCAAAATAGCAGCATGATGAAGTTGATTATTGACAACATACCATTTCCTGTTTTTGTAAAAAATGAGATAGGGCGTTATACCTTGGTAAATAAAGCAGAAGCTTCGTTGTTTAACCTCTCTGAAGAAATTATTTTGGGAAAAGATGACAGCCATTTTGTAGAAAATGAACAAGAATGGAAAGTAATTCAAGAATCAGATTTAAGAACGTTGGATGCGGATATACCTGTCGAGTTGCCGGAACAATCTTTTACCACCTCTGGAGGTGTCAACCATATTTTCAAAACAACCAAAATTCCATTTGTAAATTCTTTTACGGGCAAGAAAAATATACTAGGTGTATCCGTAGATCTTACCGAAAAAATGGATTTGGAGAAAAAATTGCGTAAGAAAAAAATGGTATTTGAAACTACTATTTTAATTACTATTATCGACAGGCAACGAATGCTTTCACAGAAAATCGGTTTTTATTCGGAGATCCTTATAAGAGGAAAGAGGCAGCATTCAGAAAGCTTAAAAAAGGCAATTGATTTATACGACCATTCTTTTTCAGTACTCAAAAACGGCGGCACTCCTCTTGAAATGGAACCGGTTGTAACCCTGGAAAAGGCAGACGACTTTTTGTTACCATTGATCATGGAAGCCGAAGAGATTTGGGAGCGTTATAAGCAAGCAGCAGAAAATATTCTTACTACGAAAATTCTAGGCAAGACAGATGCTATGAGTGAGCATCCTTTATATAGGTGGATTGAGGAAATAGAAGAAGCAGGAGTGACACTTTTGAAGGTAAACGATGAATTGAGGGAAACAGTCTATTATAAAAATAGAAAAGAAGTAGTAAACTGAAGTTTATTTATTCAAATAAACTGAAACTTTCACCGGGATATATTTTCGGAGCTACTTGTATACATTCAGGATAATCATATTCTGCAGAGTTGACTACTTTGTGCGCTTGATAAAAACTCATTTTATCCTGATTGAAAGGTTGCATCATTGATAAAATTTCCTGATCACTCAGTTTGTCGGAAAGCCACTTTTTTTCATTTTCCATGGAAAGAATTACCGGCATTCGATCGTTAATTTCTGAGATCAGTTTATTAGCAGTGGTAGTAAGTATTGAAAATGAATTAATAATTTCCCCGTTGCTATTTTCCCAATAATCCCAAATACCTGCAAATGCAAAGATTTCATCGTTTGCAAGGGTGATTCTGTAGGGCACTTTAGATTTTCCTAATCGCTTCCATTCAAAATATCCATCGGATAGAACAAGACAACGTTGTGATTTAATGGCTTGTTTGAAGGGAGCTTTTGTGAGCACATTCTCCGCCTTGGCATTAATCAGGTTAATGCCTGATGATTCATCAAGAGACCAGTTTGGAATAAAGCCCCATTTGAAAAATGAGATTTCATCTGCCCTGCGGTTTGTAATAATTGGCATAAACTGTCCGGGTGCCACATTGTAACGCGGTTTCCATTCTTTTGGTGAAGGCACTCCAAACCTTTGAGCTAAAGATTCTTTACTTTTTGTTAAGGAATACCTGGTGCACATTTATTTTGAGGGTATGAATTG